>NZ_MUFN01000015.1:0-136251 GCF_001996205.1 Salinivibrio sp. IB574
GATCGACCACCGCACAACGGTTATCTTCACTAATAATGAGCCAGATCGACCACCGCACAACGGTTATCTTCACTAATAATGAGCCATATGTAATTATCGTTAAATGCAGGTATGCTTTTGACACTGAGCATTGGGTTCTCCAGCAATAGAATGAGCCTTGACCATGAAACCAGCGCGCATCGATTATCACTATGATTACCCCTATACGTGGGACCAAGTTGCGTATGGGGATTGGACACGAGCGCAGTTACAAACGCGTTTAGATGAATGTTTGCCTAACCTGTTTGGCTACCATTTATTGAAGCTCGGCGGGCTAAGCTGCGAACTGGTCAGCCAACAGTGTAACATTCAACACCAAGTCTGTGTGGATAAACGTAATCCAATGCGCAACTTAACCGCAGACCATTATGCGCTTCCTTTCATCGAAAAATCGTTTGATGCGTGCTTGCTGGCTCATCAGCTCGACTATAGCGATGATCCTCACCGGCTGCTGCGTGAGGTGGATCGCGTGATGATTGACGATGGATATCTTATTTTATCCGGCGTCAACCCGACCAGCGTGATGGGAATCAAGCGCGTATTGCGGGGACGCGGACAGCGACTGCCATGGAGTGGACGTATGTTTTCTCCACTGAGGATCCGCGATTGGCTAAGTGTGATGAATTATGAGGTGACCACTGCAACGCACTTTGGTTTGTGGCCAACGAAACAGCCCAAGGCGAGACACGCTTGGGTAGAAAGCAGCTTTGCTGAATTCACGCCCTTTGTCGGCTGCGTCTACTTTATTATCGCCCGTAAACGCAGCTATCCGTTAAAGCCCATCAAACCACGCTGGAAACTGAAAAAAGCCGTTGCGCCTTTAGGTGGGGTGGTGCCAAACGGTGGATAAAAACCTGCTTATTGCGGCTGATACCCTTCATCAACCAGAGTAGGGTGATTGGCCGCCTCTCGGGCTAATTCATCACAGCGTTCGTTTTCTGGGTGGCCAGCGTGGCCTTTTACCCAATTCCACGTCACTGTATGCTTGGCGGCCGCAGCATCGAGTTGCTGCCATAAATCAGCGTTTTTCACTGGCTTTTTATCTGCAGTTTTCCACTGACGTTTTTTCCAATTATGGATCCATTGTGTGATCCCTTGGCGCACGTATTGGCTGTCTGTGGTAAGCACGACCTCGCATGACGCGGTAAGGGCGTTCAGTCCGACGATAGCTGCCATGAGCTCCATACGGTTATTCGTTGTGAGGGTATAACCGGCGCTCAAGGTTTTTTCGTGCTGTTTATAACGCATCACCACACCGTAACCACCGGGACCTGGGTTACCGAGGCATGAACCGTCTGTGAAAATTTCTACCTGCTTGGTCATCTTTGGTACTATCGGGAATTAGAATCTGCCAAGTTTGACATAAGTATTGCCATGAAAGCGAATTACGATCGCCTTGTTGTTCTTGATACCGAAACCACAGGTATGAACCGCGAAGGTGGCCCTCATTACCAGGGACACAACATTATCGAAATCGGCGCGGTTGAAATTATCAATCGTAAGCTAACCGGTCGGCACTTTCATGCCTACATTAAACCGACACGTTCGATTGATCCTGAAGCTATTGAAGTACACGGTATCACGGATGCTTTTCTCGCCGACAAACCGACATACGCCGATGTGCATCAGGCATTTGTGTCCTTTGTAGAAGGGGCGGAGCTAATTGCCCACAATGCGCCCTTTGACGTCGGCTTCATGGACTACGAGTTTAAAAACTTGGGAGTGGCGTTAAAGACGAGCGAGATCTGTTCGATTACAGATACCCTTGCCATGGCGAAGAAAATCTTCCCGGGTAAGCGCAATAACTTAGATATTTTATGTGAGCGCTATGGTATTGATAATTCTCGCCGCACGTTGCACGGGGCATTACTTGATGCCGAGATCTTAGCCGACGTTTACTTACTGATGACGGGCGGGCAAACCAGCCTGTCTTTTAACGCGGGAACCGATACGGACAATGCGAGCCCAATGGCGCCGCGTTCGGTCAAACGTCAGAAACCGCTAAAGATTATCCCCGCGTCCGCCGATGAACTAAGTGCACACGAAGCGCGTTTAGATTTTATTGAGCAAAATGGTAGCTGTCTTTGGCGACAGTAGGAGAGCACATGAAAAAGCGGTGGTGGACTGCCTGTCTTTGTATCCCATTATTGGCGCAAGCCAGTGAGCAAGAAATACGTCTGCTGGAAAACCGCTTTCGGGTTGATCCTACCATTGAGCGTGCCGCGTTCGTGATTTACCGAGAAGATCCCAGTGTCCCTGTGGTCCTTGTGCGCCCCGACGGCACTAAGTACTACGCATGGCGACATCCAGATAAAGTTTCTTGGCACCAAGAATCGGACATGGACATCGTTTCTATCACTGACCCCATGCCCGGTCCGTGGCAAGCGATTGGCCGAGTTAGCCCTGATAACAAAGTAAAAGTACTAAGCGATCTGCGTATGCAGGTTGATGATCTTCCTCCGCGTTTATATCAGGGGGAAACGGTGAAATTCACGGCGCGATTAAAACTTGGCGATGAGCCTCTCATCCTGCGCGATTTCATCGAGCGCGTTGATTTGAATGTCACCTTTACCGAGTACGTCGAAGATCCTGAATCGCTCAACCCTGATCAGCGCCCTCAGCCTCGCTCACTCGGGCATTTTAGTGACGACGGGACGGGGTTAGATGAAAAGCCCAATGATGGTATCTTCACCGTCGCACTGCCGGTGAATGTGATGCCCGGTAAATACCGAGCGCGTGTGACGTCAGGCAATGGCATTTTTTTCCGCACCTTAGAGCAAGAAGTGCTGGTGTACCCGACGCCATTGATGGCGACGTTTAAACAAAGCCAAATTGATGATGAGCCACACAAGCTGGTTATTCAGGCCGAGGAAGCCAGTATTGAGCCGGGTAGCATATCGGTGCATGCTAAATTTATCGACACGGAAGGGAAGACCACAGTTTACCAAACATCGAACGATGATAAATCCATGACGATGACACTGGACATCCCGTATGCATCCACGCCGGGCCAGTACAAATGGAGCAGTATGCTTTATGCGACGGATTTATTGTCAGGCCGACCGCTGGTTTTTAGTTTACCTGAGCAGACGTTTGCTGTGACCGATTATGARGCGCTTGAACAAGCAGAAGCCGAGCGGTTGGCGCGTGAGCGCGAATTGCAAGCGGCAGCGGAAGAGCGGCGTCGTGAGCGAGAGAAGGAAAAAGCACGCACGACATCGTTACTGATTATCGGTGTAGGGAATCTATTGATTCTTTTGCTCGGCGCAGCGGTTTGGTTTGTGTTGAAAAAGCGCAAAGCCCGTAAGCTCGCTGAAGCGGCTCAAGAATTGGAAGCGCCGCCACCCGATGAAGGTGCGCGTGAAGAGATGGGCGATGAGTTGGACATGGATAAACCGGATAAAGAATAAAAAAGAGAAGTAAAGAATAAAAAAAGAGAAGGCAATTGCCTTCTCTTTTTGGTTGGGCAGCTTAACGCGAATCATTAAGCTGCATCATGCATCTTTCCCACTTTGGTCGATGCAGCAGGAAGCTCTGCAGGATCGAAGTCATCAACATTGATGGTTTCTAGTCGACCCACTTCGGCGTCACGGAGCAGCTGTGCTTCTTGTTCGCTGATCACGCCCGCATCCAGACCTTTCTGTGCCACTTGATCTAAGAACATAAATGGGAGTTTCTCGCCAATACCGTCACAAACTTTTTTGTGGATCGGCTCTGCAGTGAGAATGTCGTGAAGCGCTTTTTCGATATTCCCAATGGCGTTACCAGGCTCGAAGAATTGTCCACGGCCAATGCGATCACGTGTTGCACTTGGCGATTGCAAAATTACCGCAAGCTTACCGTCTAAGCGATCACTTGGTTTGCGGCGACCTTTACCTAATGGGAACACGAGGGCACGTACCAATCCTGCAATCATACGATTTGGGAAGTTGGCAAGGAACTCATCCAGCGCTTGCTCAGTTTGGTACATGGCATCTTGCATACCCCAATGAACTAATGGCAGATCGTCTTTCTGATAGCCCTCATCGGCGTAACGTTTCATGGTTGCAGAGGCAAGATAAAGCTGACTAAGCACATCACCCAGACGCGCAGACAGACGCTCTTTACGCTTCAAATTTCCCCCGAGAACCGCCATTGAAACGTCAGCCAGCAGCGCTAATGCCGCACTGTAGCGGTTCATTTGCTGGTAATAACGGCGTGTTTCATCTTTACGTGGTGTTTTCGAGAAGCGTCCATCGGTCAGGCCCAGCCACAATGTGCGAGCAAGGTTACTCATCACAAAGCCAACGTGACCAAACAGGGCGCGATCAAAGGCACTTAACGCACGTTGCGAATCGGTGTCTTCGCTGGCACGAATTTCATCCAGTACGAACGGATGGCAGCGGATCGCCCCTTGACCGAAGATGATCATCGAACGCGTCAAAATGTTCGCGCCTTCAACGGTTATGGCGATGGGAGAGCCTTGATAGTTGCGTCCCAAAAAGTTTTTAGGACCAAGGCAGATACCTTTACCGCCCACAACATCCATCGCATCAATCACACCTTGTTGACTACGATGCGTACAGTGATATTTGACGATGGCGGAGATCACCGACGGTTTTTCTCCCAGGTCAATCCCAGTCACGGTCAGGGCACTGGCGGCGTCCATTACGTAAGCATTGCCCGCGATACGCGCTAGAGGCTCTTCAATACCCTCCATTTTACCGATCGGCAATTTGAACTGACGACGAATACGCGCATAAGCACCGGTTGCCAATGCTGCTGACTTCAAGCCGCCGGTGGTGTTCGATGGCAGGGTGATACCGCGACCAATCGACAGACACTCCATCAGCATACGCCAACCTTGGCCCGCCATTTTCTGGCCGCCAATAATGAAGTCCATTGGAACGAAGACGTCATTACCCTGTGTCGGACCATTTTGGAATGGAACGTTGAGAGGGAAGTGACGACGGCCGATATCGACACCTTCTAAATCGGTCGGGATCAGTGCACAGGTAATACCAAGTTCATCTTGATCGCCAAGTAGATGGTCAGGATCGCGAAGTTTAAACGCGAGACCGAGTACGGTAGCGACAGGGGCTAGGGTGATGTAGCGTTTGTTCCAGGTGATTTTCATCCCCAGCACTTCTTTGCCTTCCCACATCCCTTTTGTGACAACTCCGTAGTCAGGGATCGAGCCCGCATCGGAGCCTGCCTCTGGGCTGGTTAAGGCAAAGCATGGAATTTCTTTACCCTCGGCAAGGCGCGGTAAGTAGTGGTCTTTTTGCTCTTCGGTACCATAGTGCTGCAATAGCTCACCCGGACCGAGAGAGTTAGGGACCCCGACCGTAGATGACAGTACGCCTGACACGCCAGACAGTTTTTGTAACACCAAAGACTGGGCGTAAGCGGAGAACTCGAGGCCACCATATTGTTTTTTGATTATCATGGCGAAGAACTTGTTGTCCTTCAGGTATTGCCATACCTCAGGTGGCAAATCTGCCAGCTCGTGGGTGACTTGATAGTCATCAACCATACGGCAGACTTCATTCACAGGGCCATCTAGGAACGCCTGCTCCTCGGCACTTAAACGTGGTGCTGGGATATCATGCAATTTGTTCCAGTCAGGCGTACCACGGAAAAGATCTGCTTCCCACCATACTGTACCTGCGTCGATGGCTTCTTTTTCTGTGGCTGACATTTCTGGCATCACAGATTTAAACGCTTTAAACGCTGGTTTACTGATCCAGTTGCGACGGAATGTCGCGATATTTAGTGGCAGTGCGATTACGGCAAAGATCAGCCAAGTGATCTGTCCAACACTCCCCAGTAAAGTCCCTACTACTAGTCCCGCAGCCAATACAGCTGTTGAAACCAGCAAATTGGCACGATGGTATGCGAGTACGCCTGCCACAATCAGCATGGCAGCGATAAATAACCCTGTCGCCATCACGTCATCTCCTTCGGTTTAGTTAGCCTCTCCTCAATTGAGGTAAGAGGTCGTACCACTTAATGTAAGCAAAAATTTAAATATTTGTAAATTGGTACGGTGTGATGTGGCTTGCAAGGTGAGAAAATCATCAATCATTCTCCGCCAAAGTTGGAAAGATAGGTTGCCATTTGAACAAACGTGACCTAGCTCGAGACCAACACGCAAGCGGCAGTCGACAGGCACAAAACGATACGGTTACACTGACCTTAAATCCGCTCTCACCCCCGGTGCACAGAGTGAGAGCCTGGCCTTTTTCAACGATGGGAACATGCCATGTACCAAGATATTATTCGCGGTGAGTTGTCGGAAGCAGCTACCGTTTTGAATGCCTTTTTAAGTGACGACAAAAACATTCAACAAATTGAAGAAGCTGCCAAGCTATTGGCCGATAGCTTCAAAGCGGGTGGCAAGGTGCTTTCGTGTGGGAACGGTGGCTCGCACTGTGATGCCATGCATTTTGCCGAGGAGTTAACGGGCCGTTATCGTGAAAACCGTCCGGGGTATCCTGCGATTGCGATTTCTGATCCAAGTCACCTTTCTTGTGTTTCCAACGACTTTGGTTATGAGTTTGTTTTTTCACGCTATGTTGAAGCCGTCGGCATGAAAGGCGACGTCCTCTTTGGTCTGTCTACCTCAGGAAACTCAGGTAACATTCTTAACGCGATCGATGCGGCGAAAGCGAAAGGCATGAAGTCCATCATGCTGACTGGGAAAGACGGCGGCAAAATGGCTGGTCTTGCGGATATCGAAATTCGTGTCCCTCATTTTGGCTATGCGGATCGTATTCAAGAAGTCCATATTAAGATTATCCATATTCTTATCCAGCTGGTGGAAAAGGAAATGGCGGCCTAATGCTCGGAGGTAGATGAAAGAATGTGTGAACTGCTTGGCATGAGTGCCAATGTGCCGACGGATATCTGTTTTAGTTTTACTGGGCTTATTCAGCGCGGCGGAAAAACAGGGCCGCACCGAGATGGCTGGGGCATTACTTTTTACGAAGGGAAAGGGTTTCGCACCTTTAAAGATCCCGCCCCAAGCTGCCAATCTAAAGTGGCTGAATTGGTAACCAGTTATCCGATCAAAAGCTGTGCGGTAGTCAGTCATATTCGTCAGGCTAATCGAGGTGGCGTCAGCCTTGAAAACACGCATCCTTTTACTCGCGAAATTTGGGGACGTTATTGGACGTTTGCCCACAATGGTCAGCTATCTGGGTTTGAAAGCTTAGAAACGGGCCACTTTAAGCCTGTGGGAGAAACCGACAGCGAAAAAGCCTTCTGTTGGCTGCTTAATGAGCTATACAAGCACTACCCACAGCAACCCGATAACATGTGTGAGGTGTTCGACTTTATCGCCTCGCGCTGCGATCGGTTACGTGCACTTGGAGTGTACAACATGCTGTTTAGCGATGGTGACTATGTGATGGCGTATTGCAGTAATAACTTGCACTGGATTACGCGGCGGGCCCCGTTTGGTAAAGCGAGCTTGATCGATCAGGAAATGACGGTTGATTTTCATGAGGAGACTACGCCCAATGATGTCGTCACTGTGATCGCGACCCAGCCGCTAACCAATAATGAAAACTGGCACAAAATGGCAGAAGGGGAGTACTGCGTCTTCCATTTTGGTGAAGTGTATTGCACCAATCAAGATCAGTATACAACGACCTGATTGCGGTCTTGCCAGCATAGAAAAGGCGCCATCAGGCGCCTTTTTTGATCAGGGCGAATCACACTAGGCTTTTAGGTCGTCATCGTCATCAGCGGCATAGCCAGCAGGGCCCAACGGCGCGCCGTCGAGCCAAGCTTGGCCAGCTTCCATGCGTAAGCGCTCTTCGACAAACCATCGAACAACCAAAGGATAAATCTGGTGCTCTTGTTGTTGCACCCGTGCTGCAACGGTATTGGCGTCGTCTTCTGAAAAAATGGGGACACGTGCTTGTAAAATCACCGGGCCACCATCCAATTCTTCTGTGACAAAATGCACTGAGGTGCCATGCTCGGTATCACCCGCATCAATCGCGCGCTGGTGGGTATGTAAGCCCGTGTATTTGGGGAGCAACGACGGATGAATATTCAGCATCCGTCCTTGGTAGTGCTCGACAAAGGCTGGGGTGAGTATACGCATAAAGCCGGCGAGAACGACCAAGTCAGGAGCCAACGCATCAATGGCGGTTGCCAACGCATGATCGTAAGCGTCGCGAGTGTCATAGCGCGAGTTTTCGAGCACGCGAGTCTCGATCCCAGCATTATCCGCGCGGGTTAGGCCGTAGGCATCTGGCTTGTTTGCAATCACGCCGACAATTTTTGCGTTTTGCGGGCACTTATCGATTAAGGCCTGAAGATTACTGCCACTTCCCGAGATCAACACCACGATGCGTTTTGTCATTACACCAACTCCACTTGCGCTTCGCCGTCAGCACTTGTTGCAATATGGCCCAACTGCCAAGCGGTTTCCCCTGACTCATTGAGCAGTGCGATCGCTTGTTCGGCATGTGCTTGTGGTAGCGCGATGACTAAGCCGACGCCACAGTTAAAGGTGCGCAGCATTTCATAGTCACTGACATTGCCTTGTGCCTGCAACCAGTTAAAGATGGCTGGCCATTGCCAGCTATTTCCATCAATAACGGCTTTTGTACCTTGAGGCAATACGCGGGGAATGTTTTCCCAGAAGCCGCCACCGGTAATATGAGAAATGGCGTGAGCAGGGTATTGCTCAAGTAAAGTGAGTACTGACTTCACGTAGATACGGGTCGGTGCCAGCAAGTGCTCAACCAAAGGTTTGCCTTCGAGTGGCATGGTTAAATCAGCCTCGCTGACTTCCAAGATCTTGCGGATCAGAGAGTAGCCGTTTGAGTGAGGACCGCTAGAAGCCAGACCAATCAGAGCATCGCCTTCACCGACCTTACTGCCATCAATTAATGCGGATTTTTCCGCGACCCCGACACAAAACCCAGCGACATCATAATCATCCCCTGAGTACATGCCCGGCATTTCAGCGGTTTCGCCACCGATCAGGGCACAACCGGCTTGTTGGCATCCATGAGCAATCCCTGTGACCACATCGGCCGCTGTCTCGACGTCTAATTTTCCGGTCGCGTAGTAGTCGAGGAAAAAGAGTGGTTCAGCCCCTTGAACAATTAGATCGTTCACACACATAGCGACCAAATCAATGCCGATCGTATCGTGCTTATTGGCATCAAGCGCTAAACGTAATTTGGTTCCTACCCCATCAGTGCCGGACACCAGCACGGGTTCTTTATACTTGGTCGGTAACTGACACAGGGCACCAAACCCGCCTAAGCCGCCCATTACTTCAGGACGGTSAGTTTGTTTGACGACGCCTTTGATACGGTCGACTAGGGCGTTACCCGCATCAATATCGACACCTGCATCCTTGTAGCTAAGAGATGATTGTTTACCGCTCACTGCAATTCCTCGCCGGAGTTGGAAGTCAAAAGTCGGCGCTATTCTATCAGTAGATAATTAGAAAGGAAAACGTTTGCGTCAGCTGTTTGGTGAGGAAATAGGCGAGATGTCAAGCCTTTGATCTACGCTAGCAAAACCCTTTCGTGTATACTACCGAGAATTTGTTTTTTGTAAGGAGTCTAAGATGAAGGTCGTGGAAGTCGGGCACCCGTTAGTGAAGCATAAAATTGGATTGATGCGTGAGCGGGATATTAGCACTAAGCGATTTCGTGAGCTTGCCACTGAAGTGGGTAGCCTACTGACATACGAAGCCACTTCAGACTTCGAAACAGAAAAAATGACCATCGAAGGTTGGGACGGCCCAGTCAGCGTTGATCAAATCAAAGGTAAAAAAGTCACCGTGGTGCCTATTTTGCGTGCAGGGCTCGGTATGATGGACGGTGTGCTGGAGCATGTACCAAGTGCCCGTATCAGTGTGGTCGGCATTTACCGTGATRAAGAAACGCTAGAGCCTGTACCGTATTTCCACAAGTTGGCGAGCAATATCGACGAGCGCATGGCGCTGGTGGTCGATCCTATGCTGGCAACGGGTGGTTCGATGATTGCCACTATCGATTTGCTCAAAGAGCAAGGTTGTCAGCACATCAAAGTATTGGTGTTAGTCTCTGCTCCAGAGGGTATTGAAGCTTTGAAAAAAGCGCATCCGGATGTCGAGCTCTATACTGCAGCTATCGATGAAAAACTGAATGACAAAGGCTACATCGTCCCTGGCCTAGGTGATGCCGGCGATAAAATCTTCGGCACCAAGTAATCGTCATCATCGCCAAGATGATGGCGTAATAACGGATCAAAAAGCCCGCTTAGTATCGCGGGCTTTTTTAGTCTAAATGTCCCGTCTTATAAAGACAGGCCTATTTTATCGAGGTAAGTACGCACTTGCTCTTCGATCCCCTCACCATCTAATTGCAGCTCAGCATGCAATTCTTGCTGAGTGCCTTGTGGAATAAAGCGATCGGGCAAGCCAATTTGCAATACCGGCTTAATGATACCTTGCGTCATTAAGCTTTCAATCACACCGGTTCCCGCCCCGCCAGCGGTGGCGTTTTCTTCAATAGTGACAAGGCAATCATGCGTTTTCGCCATTTCTGCTACTAAATCGGTATCCAGAGGTTTAGCAAAGCGCATATCTACCACGGTTGCATCAAGCGCTTCTGCTGCCGCGAGGGCGCCGGGCAACAGAGTACCAAAGTTAAGTAGCGCAATGCGCTTACCTTGGCGTTTTTGCACGCCTTTACCGATAGGGAATGCATGCATATCGCGCTCAATATCAACGCCCATGCCTCCCCCGCGTGGGTAGCGCACTGCGGCCGGGCCCTGATGAATATGACCGGTATAGAGCATTTGCCGGCATTCGTTCTCATCGCTTGGCGTCATCACCACTAGATTCGGGATGCATCTTAGGTAGCTTAAATCAAATGCCCCTTGGTGCGTTTGGCCGTCGGCGCCCACGATGCCACCGCGGTCGATCGCGAACAACACCGGTAAGTTCATAATGGCGACATCATGGATCAGCTGATCGTACGCACGCTGTAAGAAGGTGGAGTAGATAGCTACCACAGGGTTGTACTCACCAATCGCCATACCTGCCGCTAGGGTGACGGCATGTTGTTCGGCAATCGCAACATCGAAGTATTTGTCAGGGTGCGCCTTGGAAAAGCGCACCATACCAGAGCCTTCACGCATCGCCGGGGTAATGGCGAGCAGTTTGTCATCCTGCTCGGCCATATCACACAACCAGTCACCAAAGACATTAGAAAATGTCGGGCTGGCTGGCTTTGATTTCGGTAGGGTATGCACGCTTGGATCGAATTTAGGAACGGCATGATACCCAATCGGATCCTTTTCCGCAGGCGCGTAGCCTTTGCCTTTTTTCGTCATCACGTGCAAGAACTGTGGCCCTTTCAGGTTACGCATGTTCTTTAGCGTTTTAACCAGCTCTTCCACGTCATGACCATCGATAGGGCCGATATAGTTAAAGCCGAGTTCCTCGAACATGGTCCCCGGTACTACCATTCCCTTGAGGTGCTCTTCAGCACGACGGACCAGCTCTTTAATTGGTGGCGCGCCCGACAGGACTTTTTTGCCCCCTTCTCGGATGGTGGTATACAAATTACCAGAAAGAAGCTGCGCCAGATGATTGTTGAGAGCACCAACATTCTCTGAAATTGACATTTCGTTGTCGTTGAGGATCACCAGCATGTCGGGTTTCACGTCCCCAGCATGGTTCATCGCCTCAAATGCCATCCCCGCGGTGATGGCTCCGTCTCCAATCACACTAACGACTTTGCGGTTTTTCCCTTCTTTTTCGGCACAAATGGCCATCCCCAATGCGGCGCTTATTGATGTGGAGGAGTGGCCTACCGACAACACATCGTAGGGGCTTTCTTCGCGCCACGGGAAGGGATGCAATCCGCCCTTTTTGCGAATCGTCGGCATTTTTTCGCGCCGACCCGTCAAAATTTTATGTGGGTAGGCTTGGTGACCGACATCCCAAACAAGGTGATCAAAAGGGGTGTTATAGACATAATGGAGTGCGACAGTCAGCTCGACAGTGCCAAGTCCAGACGCAAAATGACCACTTGAGTGGCTAACCGTATTAAGTAAGTAGGTACGCAGCTCATCACACAGTTCAGGAAGGTGATCACGCGGAATGGTGCGTAACTCTTCCGGCGTATCAGCCAACGCGAGTGTAGGGTACTTTGATATATCCAGTGTCATAGTGGTTCGGCGCTTTTATTGGTAATGCTAGTTGTTGCGCTCGATGATATATCGGGCAAAAACTTCCAGTTGTTCGGTATTGTAGGGGATCGCATGCAGCGCGTGTAGTGCTTCTTGGTAAAGTTGCTGTGCTTTTTCTTGCGCGCCCTGTAAACCGAGTAGCGCAGGGTAGGTACTTTTATCCGCGCTCATGTCAGATCCTTGCGGTTTCCCCAATGTTTGGGTATCGCTTGTGATATCTAAAATGTCATCTTGCACTTGGAACGCGAGGCCAATGGCGTTGGCAAAGGTATCCAGCTCGTCAAGGTGCGTCACCCCTTTCTCGCCGGCGGCAAAAGCCCCCAGTCTGACCGCGCCTCGAATTAATGCCCCCGTTTTGTTACGGTGGATTTGTTTTAACGCCTCTAACCCGACGTGTTGGCCTTCGGCGGCGAGATCGAGCGCTTGACCCAGACACATTCCACTGGCGCCACTGGCGCTTGCCAGCGTTCTGATCATATCGATACGGTAAGATTCAGCGTTTGGATTGAGCGACCCTTCGGATAACACCGTAAACGCCAAGGTTTGTAAGGCATCCCCGGCGAGAATGGCGGTCGCTTCATCAAACTCGATATGGCAAGTCGGTTGACCTCGTCGCAGGCTATCATCATCCATGGCGGGCAAATCATCGTGGATCAAGGAGTACGCGTGAATGCACTCTACCGCCACAGCGGGCGTGTCCAAATCAGTGATGGGCACGCCAAACAATTGTCCGGTAGCATAGGTCAAGAAAGGACGAACGCGCTTGCCACCGAGCAGTAAGCCGTGGCGCATTGCTTTAATAAGCGGTAAATCTTGATGCGAGAGTGTGTCTAGCCAACGCGATAGCTGTTGGTTGCTGCGGTGTTGCGTCTCCCGCAGCGCGAGCTGTACAACGGAATCAGTCATTGTCGTCGTGAGAAAATTCAGTCAGTGGCGCGTCATCATCTTGAGAAAGCAGAATCTCAACGCGCTGTTCAGCATCTGCTAAGGTTTTTTGTCCTTGGCGCGCAAGCGCAATACCGCGCTCAAAGCGCTTCATTGCCGTATCAAGGGCGAGGTCGCCAGTCTCTAAAGCACCGACGATCGCATCCAACTCTTTGAGGGTGTCCTCAAAGGTCATATTTTCTGGTTTCTTCACAGCCATGATGCAATAAAATTAGAGAGGGAGGGGCAGACGTTAACCCAGTGCTGACAGGGGGTCAAATTCATCAGGCGATTTTTGTGCCCCAAACGCTGCTTTGCAAATCACGCATTCTGCTTGTTGGTATTTGCGGATTTGCGCTAAACCTATAGGATTGGTTGCCGATACAACCAAAGACAACAAAAACAAATAATAACGAACCGATGTAATCTAAGGGAGACTGACGTGGATATAGCGACGCTCATCGGCATTATAGGCTCGTTCGCATTCGTCATTATGGCCATGCTGTTGGGCGGCACCATGAACATGTACTTCGACGTGCCGTCCGTACTGATTGTTATCGGGGGCAGTCTTTTCGTGGTGTTGACCAAATACACCATGGGACAGTTTTTTGCTTGCTTTAAGATTGCAGGCAAGGCGTTCATGTTTAAGTCGGATGATCCGGAAGACTTGATTGCCAAGATTATTGAAATGGCAGATGCCGCCCGTAAAGGCGGCTTTTTGGCGTTAGAAGAGATGGAAGTCAGTAACTCGTTTATGCAAAAAGGGGTCGACTTACTGGTGGATGGACACGATGCGGATGTGGTGCGAGCCACCCTGCAAAAAGACATTAGCCTGACCGAGGAGCGTCACGACCACGGGATCAGTTTTTATGCGGCGTTAGCCGATGTTGCGCCGGCAATGGGGATGATCGGGACCTTGATTGGTCTGGTGGCGATGCTCTCCAATATGGATGACCCGAAAGCCATAGGCCCTGCGATGGCCGTGGCCTTGTTGACCACCATGTATGGCGCCATGCTCGCCAGTCTAGATGGCACAACAAGAAGAAGAGGAATGCAAATGTCCACCGCCCGGCCTGCCGCCGTGGATGGGGACGTTCGCTGACCTGATGTCACTGCTGATGTGCTTTTTCGTGCTTTTGCTGTCCTTCTCTGAGATGGACGTTTTGAAGTTTAAGCAGATAGCAGGGTCGATGAAGTTTGCCTTCGGGGTACAAAATGTTCTGGAAGTCAAAGACATTCCCAAAGGTACCAGTGTGATTGCGCAAGAGTTCCGTCCGGGGCGACCAGAGCCGACCCCTATCGAAGTGATCATGCAGCAAACCATCGACATGACCCAACGAACGCTTAATTTCCAAGAAGGCGAATCGGACCGCTCGGGCGGCTCACAACGCACTGCGTCGGATATGGAGGGAGGCACCAGTGCACAGGTTGCTTCTCAACTGGAGCAGCAACAAAGCCAGCAGCAAATGGAACAGTTGCAAAAGATGATTGTGCAGGCGTTAGAGCGTGAAATCGAAGAAGGAGCCGTTGAAGTTGAAAACTTGGGTCAACAACTGGTGATCCGTATTCGGGAAAAAGGCGCATTTCCGCAAAATTCGGCCTTTTTGCAACCCAAGTTCCGCCCCATGGTGCGCCAAATTGCGGAATTGGTAAAAGACGTGCCCGGTGAAATCAAAGTGTCAGGCCACACGGACAGTACACCTTTGGAATCGGAGCTGTACCGTTCCAACTGGGATTTATCCGCGCAGCGTGCGGTATCGGTGGCGCAAGAAATGGAAAAAGTGCCCGGGTTTAACCATTTGCGCATGAAAGTGGAAGGGTTGGCAGACACTCAGCCTCGCGCGCCCAATAACTCGCCTGATAATCGTGCGGCCAATCGCCGTGTGGAAATCGCTGTGATCCAAGGAAAACCCAGCTTTTCAGATGAAATATCGGCCGACAATGCGGCTACACCTACCCCATAAGCTAGATTCTGACCGTAATGGATTGATTAAAAACGTTTATTACGGTCAGGTTTTTCACCTTTATTTAGACGCAAAAATACCCGGTTTCGGCTGGGACGTGGTTATTGTATAATCCGCGACCTTGTTTCCAGCTGTATCGAACCGGTTATGAAGTTTATCGTTAAAATTCACCCTGAGGTGATCGTCAAAAGTGAGTCTGTTAGAAAGCGTTTTACTAAAATCCTCGAATGCAATATTCGTAATATTTTAAAGCGTCGGACAGATAATACGGCAGTATATAACCGTAGGGATCACATTGAGGTGACGTTAAAACAACCAAACGAGCGTCAGCTTGTCCTGGATGTATTAACCAACACGCCGGGCGTGCAGACGGTGCTTGAGGTTGAGCAAACGTTATTTAACGATTTACACCACATCTATGAACTCACCCTTGAGGGTGTTCGTCATCAAATCGAAGGAAAAACCTTTTGCGTGCGTGCTAAACGCCGCGGCCAGCATGACTTTACCTCGATTGATGTAGAGCGTTATGTAGGAGGTGGGTTAAACCAAGCCGTTCCGACCGCCAGCGTACAGCTGAAAAAGCCTGACGTGACCGTGATGATGGAAGTGGACCACGATAAGCTGAACTTGGTAAAGCACCGTCATACTGGCTTGGGTGGCTTCCCTCTCGGCACGCAAGAAGATGTGCTGAGCTTGATCTCGGGAGGGTTCGACTCAGGGGTGTCGAGTTACTTGCATATTAAGCGCGGTAGCAAGGTCCATTATTGCTTCTTCAATTTAGGCGGCAAAACCCATGAAACGGGTGTGCAGCAGGTATCGCACTTCCTGTGGAACAAGTTTGGCTCGTCGGCGAAAGTGAAATTTATTTCTATCGACTTTGAGCCGGTTGTCGCCAGTATCCTCGAAAACATCGATGATGGTCAGATGGGAGTCGTGCTCAAGCGGATGTTTATGCGTGCGGCAAGCATGGTTGCCGAGCGTTTCGGTATTCAAGCCCTAGTCACTGGCGAAGCCTTAGGACAAGTGTCGAGCCAAACTCTAACCAATTTACGCATGATTGATAACGTGACGGACACGTTAATCCTGCGTCCGCTGATCAACTGGGATAAAGAAGACATTATCCAGACAGCCCGCAAAATCGGCACTGAAGACTTCGCTAAAACCATGCCTGAATTCTGTGGTGTGATTTCGAAAAGCCCGACGATTAAAGCCGAGAAAGCCAAACTTGAGGCCGAGGAAGCGAAATTTGACTTCGCGTTACTGGAGCAAGTGGTTAACAATGCCTCGGTGATGGATATTCGCGATATCGAGAAACTTAGTCAGGAAAAGGCTCCCGAGGTTGAACTGGTTAACGAGGCCGAGCAAGGCGCGATTGTCATTGATATTCGTAGCAGTGATGAAGAAGAGGAAAAGCCACTGAACATCGACGGCACTGACGTTGTTCATATTCCTTTCTTTAAATTAGCGACCCGCTTTGGCGACCTAGACCAAAGCAAAACCTACTTGCTGTACTGTGAGCGTGGTGTGATGAGCCGCCTTCAAGCGCTGTATCTAAAAGATATGGGCTTTGAAAATGTCAAAGTTTATCGCGGCTAATCGCGAAAAAAGCTCGATTTAAGCAAAAAACAGGCAGCCTCGCTGCCTGTTTTTTTATTCGGCGAATTTCTTCTCGTACTGCAAGTTTGGGAGGGGGACCATAGGTTCGGCAACCTGCCAAGCCAGTGCTTTCCCTGCCAAGACATGAACAATCTCAATGGCAAACTCGAGCGCAGATCCCGGGCCTTGGCTGGTGATCAACTTGTGATCATAATCAGTCATCACACGGCGCCGACTGCGCCATTGCTCTGGGATCTGATCGCTGACACTGGGGTGGCAACTGATATGAGAGGTGGGGTAAAGCTGGTGGCGCTGCAAGACAAGCGCGGGAGCCGCGCAGATAGCCGCGACCCATGCATGGTCACTTTGCTGTTGTTTGATAATTTCTGTCACGATCGCGCTATCGCCTAAACACTGTGCCCCGTCAATACCCCCGGGTAAAATGACGCAATCAAACGGCTGGTCGGCCACACTCGCCAAAGGTGCATCGCACACTAATTGTACGCCACGAGAACAGGTTAAAGTGAGTGAACCTTCAGGATCGGCGCTGGCAACGGTGACACAAAAACCAGCCCGCTTCATCACATCAATGGCGGTGACGGTTTCCATTTCCTCGCTACCGGGTGCCACGCATACTAAGACGTTAATCGGTTTCATGATTATCCTTTTTGTACCTCACGTTGCTTCACGGCGTCATACAGCGCCTGATGAGTAGGCACCTTAATCTGATGATGTGCCGCTCGAGCCAGTAAATAGCCAGTGATCTGTTCAAGCTCTGTCTTTCTGCCATGATAGCAGTCGCGATTCATTGATGAATAGTTATTTGCGGTGGCGCGTGCCACTGTCAGTGCTTGTGTTTTTAGCTGTTCGGCATGGGTGGCGAGTCCGTCAGCTTGCATCACACGGGCAAGTTCTTGGCAAAGTAACTGGATGGTGTCTTGGTAGTCGGCAGATAACAATGCTCCGTTATTCACTTGATGAATCGCGGTGAGTGGATTGATTACACAGTTAACCGCCAGCTTATGCCATAGCTGATGGATAATCGCTTCGTGCCAGTGCACTGGCGATAAGGCATGATCCAACACCTCGGCGACAAAGGCACACTGCTGACCTGCTTGATTCGCCGCGCCGATGTAAGTCTCTCCGTGGCCGGTATGCTGATAGCTCCCTTGAGAGGGGCTAAAGACGCCGTGTGAGGTGGTGGCGAGCAGTAAAGGTTGCGACGGACTCACTAGTGCTTTGATTTGCGCATGCGGTCCCATCCCATTGTGCATTAAGACGATAATTGTATCGGGATGAAGCTGCTCGATGAGAGGTTGTAAGGCAGGCATGACGTCATAAGCCTTGGTACACACCATTAATAGATCGCAATCGGTAATGGCTTGTGGCTGGTTAGCGGGGACCGTCACGGTATGGCTGTCGAGTACCAATTGCCGACACACTTCCGTGCCTGCACGGGTGATCACCTGCACGAGATGACCGGCTTGCACTAATTGGGTTGCCCACAAAGTACCAATTGCGCCTGCACCGATAAAAGTTATGTTCATGACAAGCTCAGAGCGGTTAAAAGTGCATAGTTTATCACGAGGTAGGAGCAAGACAGAGAAACAAGTTGGGTGAGGAAAAAAGCGCCGACCGAGAGGCCGGCGCAGTCAGCTAGAATTTGTAGGTGGCGCTTAGGTAGTGGGAAATACCTGAGCTTTCCGTTGTGCCACCATCTTCAATCAAGTAGACATCGTTATAGGCTTTAAGGCCATAACCGAGGGCATAGTTGTCTGAGTGCCAATATAGGCCGTTAAACATCGCGCCGCCATGGGTCGCTTGGCTGTTGCCTTTGAAAGTGTCATCGGCACCAAACTGGTAATCGATATAGCCTTGGTATGACAAGAAGCTACCGTTGTCGAAAAAGTGGAAAGGCTTAAACCAGTTGGTCGAGAATTGGTAACCGTTCCAGTCTTTTTTGTTGATGTCATACAAACCGTAAAGGTTCATGCCTACTTTGCCAAACCAAGGCAGTTCAACATCGGCACCGACACCCCAGAACGAGTTGTTAGTGTCACTATCGCCACCACCCCAGTTAAACAAAGTCGAGAAGTATACTTCTTGTACAGGGCCAAACGACAAGTCTTGCCCGGTGATGCCGTCAATTGAGAAGCGTGGTGCTAGCTTCATAAAGGCTTTAGGTGCGCCTTTTTTATTGTTGTTGTCGCTATCGCTTTCGGCAAGATCGAAGATGTCCACATAGCCATAGAGATCAACCACGCCCTTACGACCGCCAAATTCCATCTCGAGGTAATTATGATCTTTATCGGTGTCACTACCGAACTGAGGTTTCTCGTTGATGGCATACATGGCGTTAAACTGAAGCCATTTATGATCGTTTTTATAGATATCGTCTGAGTAATCAGCCGCGTTGGCGATAGGTGCGGCGCTAGCTGCCATGACGGCAAGTGCGAGTAGGGACTTTTTCATGGTGACTGCCTCTGCTTAAGTGTGTAACCGTTGAGTTCAATGGAGGCAGTATATTGATTAAGTTCACCATAAAGAATGCAACAAATGTAGACACGAATTTTAGATGTGACTGAAGATGGCATGTATCCGATTACATGTCATTTTTGTGTGATCTTGATTAAAAGAAAATGACGTGCGGAGCGCAATTTTTTGCACTCCGCTGTGATGGGGGAACGCTAGTCCTGCCGGGGTTTTAGGCATTGTCCAGAAGGTGCGTCATGGTGCGATGATTCTTTTCTAAATTGTCTACCAATATAGAGCAGCATGACTAGACCTGGGATCACCATCAATGAGGTTATTACGAAAAATGTTGACCAGCTGTCCAGCCAGTCCACCATCATACCGCTAAAGGATGCGAGAGAGGTACGGCCAAGGTTACCCAATGATGCAAGCAGCGCGTATTGAGTAGCGGAAAAAGCGCGCCCGGTTAAGAAGGTCAAGAAAGAGACAAAGGCAATGGTGGCGAAAGCCGAGGTGAAGTTATCCACCAGTATCGCGCCTAGCAGCAGGTGCTCGTCTGGCCCCACCACAGCAAGCCAAGCAAACATCAAATTACTTGAGGCCATGGCCACACCGCCAATAAACAAGCCTTTGATTACCCCAAAGCGTAAATTAATGTAGCTGCCGATTAAGGTATACACCACGGTCAGTCCCCAACCTACGAGCTTGGAGTAATAACCAATTTGCTCATTGCTGAAGCCAACATCTTTGTAAAAGACAATCGACATCCGGCCCAAAAAGGCCTCGCCAATCTTAAAGAGAAAAACAAACAACAGAATGGCTAACGCAACTTTTACACCGTTGCGGCGGAAAAACTCGGCAAAAGGTTCAAACACAGTCACTGCTAACCAAGTGCGTGCACTGCTGTACCCTTTTCCTTGATAGTAACGGGTCGCGGCATCTTGGCGCTGCTCGCGGTCACTGGCAGGCTCCTTGACGAATAAGGTGGCCAGTAACATTAAGCCTACAAACCCTGCCATGATCACATACACCTGATTCCAACCGATGGCGTCAGCGTTGATAAAACCGATGTAACCGGGCAGAGAATATCCTGTCCACCATCCAATGACGGACATGGCAGAGGCAAGTGGGAACTTATCGGTCTCATGCTCCGCAAAATTGTCAATACGAAAGGCATCAATGGCGATATCTTGGGTGGCAGAGGCGAGTGCAATCGCAAAAATCAGCGATGAAAGCACCACAGTGGTCACCCAAGGATCAATGGCTGTCAAACCGTGTAAATTAAGCTGAGATAAGGCCAAGGTTGCGATCAGAATCAGCGCTTGGGTGAGCAATATCCAACTGCGGCGTTGTCCGAAGCGCTCATTAAGCATGGGCACTTTGAGTCTATCGATCAAAGGCGCCCAGAGAAAGTTCACCGCATACAGCACAAACACCGAGCCGAATAGACCAATCGCGGTACGAGAGAGCCCTTCATCCGCGAGCCAGCCGTTTAAGTTGGAGCCGATTAACACCCAAGGAAAGCCGCTACAGCAGCCCATTAAGAACACATAAAGGAGTCGGCGGTCGGCATAGGGCGCAAGCGCCCCCTTAAGATTAGGTAACATGATCGCAAGCCTGCCTGTCAGCTACTGAGAAGATATTCGAGAGATGCTATTTATCACAATGGGTTGTTGTGGTACGTCTTGCATCCGCTTGCTTGGGATCGTCACGGTTGATTGAGATGAAATGTTTTGCACCGTGACAAAGCCTTCAACTACTCGACCAAAAACGGTGTAGCCAAGCTTGTTGGGCGTGGCGTCTAGAAAGCCGTTATCATTGATATTAATGTAAAATTGACGCGTGGCCGAATCGGGGTCATTGGTTCTGGCCATCGCAATTGTGGCGCGCCGGTTACTTAAGCCATTGGTGGATTCGTTATCAACCGTGTCATATACCGGCAGGCGTTCAAGGTCTTTATCAAACCCGCCACCTTGTACTACGAACCCCGGGATCACGCGATGAAATATAGAGCCAGCATAGCTGCCATCATCAACATAACGGAGAAAATTAGCCACGGTTTTGGGCGCTTTTTGCTCATCAAGACTGAGCGTAAATGCGCCGAGCGTTGTATCCACCTTCACCAACACTTCCGCCTGCGCTGGCAATGCAGCCAACGCAAGCATGCACATCATGCAGAAGGTACGCATGATTAAAAGTGCTCTTTCATGTGCTTAAGCAACTGCTCGTCGTTGGCAATATCTTGCAGCACCGCCTCAAGCAAGTTGTTTAGGGCCATTTCGATATCATCAGGCGATGCGCTGCTGATCCCTTCTTGGGTTGATTTGCCAGTGTAACGCTTCACGAAGCGACCATCAGGAGATTCAGCGACCAGCTGAAGCTGGACCGATGCTTCCATATTGTGCTTAAACACTGTGTGTTTTACACGCACGAGGGCATCAAGAATATCGAGGCGCAGTGTTCCCGGGCCATTCGCCACCACACGGAAGCCTTGCGAAGAAAGTTGGCGAGAAAGGGTATCTTCTAAGACAACGCGCAGATTCTGGCTAGCATGCAGTGGCTTCACGTTAGAGCGACCACTGTCAATGACAGCCACAAACTGGGCGGTACGCAGATCACGGCTTTTCACAACTACGGGCAAGTTATTCACTTGCTGTTGGTTTGAGGTGGCGGGTTTGGGCGCGATAGTCAGTTGCGGATCACGCGGCGATGAACAGCCTGCTAGGATAAGCACGGCAGCGGCAACGAGCAGTTTTTTCATTGTGTTCAGCATCCTTTACTTAATGTTGGGCGTGTACTGCCTGAAGAATAACGAATTTTTTATTCGACGCAATGACGGAGACATTACCAAAAAGGCGTTTTAACTTAGCATGATAGCCGAGATGTCGGTTTCCGATGACTAAAAGGCGGCCATGATTGGTCAGAACACGTTTTGCGTCACAAAACATTTGCCAAGCAATATGATCGGTAATGGCTTGTTGTTGATGGAATGGTGGATTACACATCACCAAGTCCACATCATGGTGTGCAAACTCGCTCAAACAATCCCGCGCTTCACACTCAAAGCGCGTGGGCGCAATATGATGCGCTAAAAGGTTACGTTGCGCCGATGCGACAGCCATATGGCTTTCGTCAACGGCATGAATAAAGGCATTTGGATTGTTTCGAGCGGCTTGCAAGGCAAGCACACCATTACCACACCCTAGATCGACAATCCTTTTCAATCCGGGTTCACTCGGAATGTGCGGTAACATCAAATATGCCGCAATATCCAGTTTTTGCGCAGAGAATACATTGGGGAAATTCGCTAGTGTCATGGCGTAATCAGGCACATCGAACGTATGTAGCTGGTCGATTAACTCGGGTTTGTCGTCACGCGGCGTGCAAAATACTAAGCGTGCTTTTTTCTTCGCCAGTGAGGTCACTGTGTTGCCGAGCTGGTGCTCAAACTGGTTTAACGTTGAGGTGTGAATCTCTTTGGCCTTCGCCGCGGCGATAACGGGAATAGATGAATCGGTGATCGCGGCAAGTTGCTGTAATTGCCATGACAACATGCGTGTGCTTTTCGGGATCCGTAATAGCACCACATCGACGCGCTCAGGCAGCGGCTCTAGGCTGGTTAATTGGACGATGCTAGGCAGGGCATTGGCGGCTAAATTCTGGACAGTTGCTTGTTGTGCCACCACCGAATCACTGACTTGAATCGTTTCATAGCCTTGTTGTGACGCCCAGCAGCTTAGCGCGCCAAAGTGATCATTGATGATCAACACACGCGCACCGGCCGGTAATGACAACTCAGCCACGTGCTCAATCAAGTATTCGTCGGCTGCGTCGAACGCTTGCAGCGTCTCGTTTTTACGTCGGGGATAACGGTGGAGTATTAATGGCTGGCCCGAAGGCGTCGTCATTTCAGTCTTCATCGGAGTTTTTGCGTCGCGCTAGATAAAGTGGGTATATTGTCGCACTCAGCCAGAGACTGCAATTTAAAACGTGGCGTCATCTCTGGTGTTGAAAGCTCACGCCACCGAGAAAGTCGCAAAATCATCAATAGCATCTACACTGAGAGCACCTGTGCTCCCCGTGGAAAATGTGGGAAGCAAAATGAAAATACAAACACAGATCACCGAGAAGCTCGAGCAGGCTTTTTCGCCTAGCTTTCTGGATGTGCGTAATGAAAGCTTTATGCATAACGTGCCAGAAGGGTCAGAGAGCCACTTTAAAGTCGTGGTGGTATCAGAGGCATTTGATGGTCAGCGTTTAATTCAACGTCACCGCGCAGTGAATGCGACCTTATCTGATGAGTTGGCCCATCATATTCATGCGTTGGCGATCCACACTTACACGCCGCAAGAGTGGACGTCACAAGCGCAAGCTCCGGATTCACCCGCTTGTCGCGGTGGGGGCAAATAGCGCCAGCGCTGATGTTGAGTTTTCACGTTGTGGCAACAAATTCTTACATAAATATGAGCGGTTCGGTGAGTGGTAACTGCGTACGGCTTTAGTTTCACCAGCACAGGCGCGCATTCGCATTGCCTGCTAAGGTGAACAAAAAAACAGCAGTGAAACTGTGACCTTACAGCGAGTATTGTTTGTACAGGTATGGATAATTGCCACGCTCCAGTGACAATACCCATAGAATCAACGCTGGGGTTAGTGATAGAATACGGCGCTTAAAGACTAACCTAGGCTACCTTTGTGTAACGATTTGGTTAGCAGGATGTTGCGACGGTGGGCCGTCATGGCCGCCAAACAGTCGAAAGTCGTGTCTTTAACTGCGCAATAACAGAATTCTTTTTCCCGTTAATGTAGTGCAAGTGCGTATGATTACAATAAAAAAGGGTTTGGATATCCCTATTGCCGGGACTCCTACTCAGGTGATAAATGACGGCCCAGCCGTCAAGAAAGTCGCCTTGCTTGGCGAAGAGTACGTTGGAATGCGCCCCACCATGCACGCGCGTGTGGGTGATGTAGTGAAAAAAGGTCAGATTCTTTTTGAAGACAAGAAGAATCCGGGCGTGAAATTCACTGCACCAGCAGCTGGTAAAGTGGTTGAAGTTAACCGCGGTGCCAAGCGTGTTCTTCAGTCTGTCGTCATTGAAGTCGATGGAAACGAGCAAGTCACGTTTAATAAATATGAAGCCTCACAGTTGGCATCGCTAGATCGCCAAGCCATTGTTGACCAACTGGTCGAGTCTGGCATGTGGACAGCGCTTCGTACTCGTCCTTTTAGCAAGTCGCCTGCGGTTGATGCCGTGCCGGAAGCTATCTTTGTCAATGCCATGGACACCAATCCGCTTGCTGCGGATCCGAAAGTGATCATTGATGAGCAAAAAGAGGCTTTCGTTGCTGGCCTAGATGTGGTTTCTCGCCTTACCGAAAAAACGGTATTCGTTTGTAAAGCAGACGTAGAGTTACCGACAAGCAAGCAATCAAACGTTGAGCAGCACGTCTTCGCTGGTCCTCACCCAGCTGGTCTTGTCGGTACCCATATCCATCACTTGCGCTCAGCAAGTATGGAAAAAATGGTATGGCACCTAAACTACCAAGACGTCATTGCATTTGGCCATTTATTCCTGACCGGTGAACTTAACACCGATCGCGTGGTTGCCTTAGCTGGCCCTATGGTCAATAAGCCACGCTTGGTACGTACTCAACTGGGCGCTAACCTTGATGAGTTGACGGACGGTGAGTTGATGGCCGGCGAGAGCCGCATTATCTCAGGCTCTGTACTCTCGGGTACCAAAGCGACTGGTCCTCATGCGTATCTTGGCCGTTTCCACCTGCAAGTGTCTGTATTACGCGAAGGTAATGAGAAAGAGTTGTTCGGTTGGTTATCTCCCGGCAAAAACCGCTTCTCTGTGACCCGTGCGTACCTCGGCCACCTGTTCAAAGGCCAACTTTTCAATATGACCACCTCGACCAACGGTAGTGATCGTTCCATGGTGCCAATCGGTAACTATGAGCGAGTAATGCCGCTGGATATCGAGCCGACTATGCTGCTGCGTGATATCTGTGCCGGTGATACAGATAGTATGCAACAGTTAGGCGCGCTGGAGTTAGATCCTGAGGATTTGGCACTTTGTACATTTGTCTGCCCTGGCAAGTACGAATTTGGCCCAATGCTCCGCGAGAGCCTGGAAAAAATTGAGAAGGAAGGGTAACAGATGAGCCTGAAAAACTTTTTAGAGCAAATCGAGCCACACTTTGAGCCAGGCGGTAAACACGAGAAGTGGTTTGCCTTGTATGAAGCGGTCGCGACCATTTTGTACACGCCAGGCATGGTGACCAAAGCTGGCGCTCACGTGCGTGACAGCATCGATTTGAAACGCATCATGATCATGGTGTGGTTTGCTGTGTTCCCCGCAATGTTCTGGGGTATGTACAACACAGGTAACCAAGCCATTATGGGCCTGAACCATTTATATGAAGGCGCGCAGCTTGCGCAAATCATTGAAGGGAACTGGCACTATTGGCTGACTGAGGCGATTGCGGGGCCGCTTGCGAGTGCAGGTTGGGGCACCAAAATGGTCTTGGGTGCCACCTACTTCCTGCCTATTTATGCCACCGTGTTTATCGTGGGTGGTTTCTGGGAAGTACTGTTCTGTATTATCCGTAAGCACGAAGTGAACGAAGGTTTCTTCGTGACCTCGATTCTTTTTGCACTGATCGTTCCGCCAACGCTGCCATTGTGGCAAGCCGCTTTGGGTATCACCTTTGGTGTGGTGGTTGCAAAAGAAATCTTTGGTGGTACAGGCCGTAACTTCTTGAACCCTGCGTTGGCTGGCCGTGCATTCTTGTTCTTCGCGTATCCTGCTCAAATCTCTGGTGATTTGGTATGGACCGCTGCGGATGGTTTCTCGGGTGCGACTGCACTGAGTCAATGGTCAACCGGCGGTGAAATGGCGCTGATGCACAACGTGACCGGTCAAACCATGACTTGGATGGACGCCTTCATTGGTAATATCCCAGGTTCAATGGGTGAAGTATCGACGCTTGCCATCTTGATTGGCGGTGCGGCGCTGGTTTACATGCGCATTGCATCATGGCGAATCATCTTGGGTACCTTCCTCGGTATGGTCGCCGCGTCAACCTTGTTCAATGTGATTGGCTCTGATTCCAACCCAATGTTTAGCATGCCTGCTCATTGGCACCTTGTACTGGGTGGTTTTGCGTTCGGTATGATGTTCATGGCGACGGATCCTGTCTCTGCTGCGTTCACCAATAAAGCAAAATGGTGGTACGGCATTTTGATTGGTGCGATGGCCGTGATTATTCGCGTGGTTAACCCTGCATACCCAGAAGGGATGATGCTGGCGATCTTGTTCGCGAACCTGTTTGCACCACTGTTCGATAACCTGGTGATTCAGGGCAACATCAAACGGAGACTGGCTCGTAATGGCAAGTAGTAACGATAGTATTAAAAAGACGCTGCTCGTTGTTATCGCATTGAGCTTGGTGTGCTCGATTGTGGTGTCTGGTGCAGCAGTAGCGCTACGTCCTTTGCAACAAATTAATGCAAAGCTAGACGTACAGAAAAACATCCTTTCTGTGGCTGGTATTGATGTCACGGGTGGCAAAAGTGCGATCAATGATGCTTACAACAAGTACATTGAGACTCGTCTAGTCAGCCTAGATGACGGTGAATTTGTTAGCCCTGRGACGGTCAACGTTGAATCGGCAGCTGATTACGATCAGCGTGCGGCTGCCAATGATCCGGCCTTGTCGAAAAAGCTGAGTGGCGATGAAAACATTGCTGATATCGGTCGTCGTCCTGACGTGGCCAAGGTCTACTTGGTTAAAGATGAAGCGGGCCAAACTCAGCGTCTGATTCTGCCCGTCAATGGTTCTGGCCTTTGGAGCATGATGTACGCATTCGTAGCGGTAGAACCCGACGGTAATACAGTTGCTGACATCGTTTACTACGAGCAAGGAGAAACACCAGGGCTAGGTGGTGAAGTTGAAAACCCGAAATGGCGCGCGCAGTGGGATGGCAAAAAGCTATTCAACGAGCAGGGCGAGCCAGCGATTCGCATCGTTAAAGGCGGCGCTCCTCAAGGTAGTGAGCACGGTATCGATGCATTGTCGGGTGCGACCCTAACCAGTAATGGTGTTCAGAACCAGTTTAACTTCTGGCTAAGTGACATGGGCTTTGGTCCATTCCTAGCAAAAGTTCGCGAGGGAGGCCTGATCGATGGCTGAAGCTAAAGAACTGAAGAAAAACCTTCTGTCACCGGTACTGGACAATAACCCGATTGCCTTACAGGTCCTCGGTGTTTGTTCGGCCTTGGCGGTGACCACACAGATGCAAACAGCATTTGTCATGACGTTGGCGGTGATGTTCGTAACGGCGATGTCAAACCTGTGTGTTTCTTTGATCCGTAACCACATTCCTAACAGCGTACGTATCATCGTTCAGATGGCGATCATCGCGTCGTTAGTTATCGTGGTTGACCAAACATTGAAAGCGTTCGTGTACGACATTTCTAAGCAGCTGTCGGTATTCGTTGGTCTTATCATTACCAACTGTATCGTGATGGGTCGTGCTGAGGCGTATGCGATGAAGTCGTCGCCATTGCCATCATTTATTGACGGTATTGGTAACTCACTGGGCTACGGCTTTGTGCTGATGACAGTCGCGTTCTTCCGTGAGCTACTGGGCTCTGGCTCAGTGTTTGGTGTGTCTATTCTACCTGTGGTCAATGAAGGGGGTTGGTATCAGCCAAACGGTTTGATGCTTCTGGCCCCATCTGCATTCTTCCTCATCGGCTTTTTGATTTGGATTGTGCGTACCTTCAAACCTGAACAAGTTGAAGCGAAGGAGTAATAGCACATGGAACATTATTTGAGCCTGCTAGTGCGCTCTATCTTCATCGAGAACATGGCGCTGGCATTCTTCCTTGGTATGTGTACCTTTTTGGCCGTATCCAAGAAAGTAAAAACCGCATTTGGTCTGGGTGTGGCCGTGGTTGTGGTACTGACCATCTCAGTGCCGGTTAACAACTTGGTTTACAACTTGGTTCTGCGTGAAGACGCGCTGGTGAAAGGCGTCGATTTGAGTTTCTTGAACTTTGTTACCTTCATCGGCGTTATCGCGGCGTTGGTACAGATTCTTGAGATGGTACTCGACCGCTTCTTCCCGCCGCTTTACAACGCGCTGGGTATCTTTCTGCCGCTTATTACGGTGAACTGTGCCATCTTCGGTGGCGTATCATTCATGGTTCAGCGTGATTACAACTTCGCAGAGTCAGTGGTTTACGGCTTCGGTTCTGGGGTGGGCTGGATGCTAGCCATCGTCGCCCTAGCGGGTATCCGTGAGAAAATGAAATATTCAGACGTGCCGCCAGCACTGCGTGGTTTGGGGATCACCTTTATCACAGTTGGTTTGATGGCATTGGGCTTTATGTCTTTCTCTGGTGTGCAACTGTAAGCCGGGTAAACTGCGAGAAAAGGAATAGTCAATGGACATTATTCTTGGTGTAGTGATGTTTACTCTGATTGTACTGGCGCTGGTATTGGTGATTTTGTTCGCCAAGTCCAAGCTGGTACCAACCGGTGACGTCACAATTGATATCAATGACGATCCTGAAAAGGCGATCGTTACTCAGCCAGGCGGTAAACTGCTTGGTGCACTGGCCGGTGCTGGTGTGTTTGTTTCTTCTGCCTGTGGTGGTGGTGGTTCATGTGGCCAGTGCCGCGTAAAAATCAAAGAAGGTGGCGGTGATATTCTGCCAACCGAGCTTGACCACATCACCAAAGGTGAAGCACGTGAAGGTGAGCGTCTGTCATGTCAGGTTGCTGTAAAGCAAGACATGAAGATCGAATTGCCAGAAGAAATCTTTGGCGTGAAGAAGTGGGATTGTGAAGTTATTTCTAACGACAACAAAGCCACTTTCATCAAAGAGCTGAAGCTGCGCATTCCTGACGGTGAGTCTGTACCTTTCCGTGCAGGTGGTTATATTCAAATTGAAGCGCCACCGCACCACATTAAGTACTCAGACTTTGATATTCCTGAGGAATACCGTGAAGACTGGGAGAAGTTCAACTTGTTCCGCTATGAGTCAAAAGTGGATGAAGAAATCATCCGTGCTTACTCAATGGCGAACTACCCTGAAGAAGAAGGCATCATCATGCTGAACGTGCGTGTGGCAACGCCACCACCACGTAACCCTGATGTGCCACCAGGCCAAATGTCGTCTTACATTTGGTCACTGAAGCCGGGTGATAAGTGTACGATCTCAGGACCGTTCGGTGAGTTCTTCGCGAAAGATACCGACGCTGAAATGGTCTTTATCGGCGGTGGTGCCGGTATGGCACCAATGCGCTCGCATATCTTTGACCAACTTAAACGTCTGAACTCAGATCGTAAGATCACCTTCTGGTACGGTGCACGTTCTAAGCGTGAAATGTTTTACGTTGAAGATTTCGATATGCTTCAAGAGCAGAACGATAACTTCAAGTGGTACTGCGCACTGTCAGATCCACTACCAGAAGATAACTGGGATGGTTACACAGGCTTTATCCATAACGTGCTTTATGAGAACTACCTCAAAGATCATGAAGCGCCAGAAGACTGTGAATACTACATGTGTGGTCCACCAATGATGAACGCAGCCGTTATCGGTATGCTGAAAGACTTAGGTGTTGAAGACGAAAACATCCTTCTGGATGACTTCGGCGGCTAAGATCACAACGTGTGACTTACCTTTTAATGGCTGGCCTTTGGGTCAGCCATTTTACGTATCAACCTCGCGTCGAAGGACACCCATATGAAGAAGTTTTGGTTAGGCTGTGTGGCAACGCTGACACTGCTCGTGGCTTTGGTCGGTTGTGAGCGTTCACCTGAGCTGGTCCATCTTAATGGCAGTACAATGGGTACGTATTACTCCATTAAGTACATTGCAACGGAAAACACGCCCGAGAAGGCTGTTATCCAAAAAGAAATCGATAAGCGTTTGGAGCTGGTGAATGACCAGATGTCGACGTATCGAGACGATTCGGAGCTGAGCCGTTTCAATCAACATCGTGCTGACTCTCCGGTTGAGGTATCTGACGCGACGGCGAAAGTGGTGAAAGAAGCGATGCGTCTTAACGCGTTCACCGACGGCGCGTTAGATGTCACGGTTGGACCGTTAGTGAATCTTTGGAGCTTTGGCCCTGAAAAACGACCAGAGAATATTCCGACCGACGAAGAAATCGCACAGCGAATGGCGATGACGGGGTTAGAGAGCCTGTCTTTATCGGGCAATCAGTTGACCAAAACCAATCCTGACCTTTATGTCGACTTGTCAACGATCGCCAAAGGATACGGCGTAGATGTGGTCGCTGAGTATTTGGCGTCACTTGGTCTCGATAACTATTTGGTTGAGATTGGTGGTGAGTTACAATTAAAAGGTGTGAACCAAGACGGTGTACCTTGGCGCATCGCGATTGAAAAGCCTAGTGCCGGCACACAGTCGGTGCAAGAGATTATTGAGCCTGGGGATATGGCGGTTGCCACGTCAGGGGATTATCGCAATTACTTTGAGCATGATGGGGTACGCTATTCGCACATCATTGATCCAGCAACAGGACGACCGATTCATCATCGCTTAGTGTCTGTCACTGTGTTGGACCCGTCTTGTATGACGGCGGATGGTTTGGCAACAGGCTTCATGGTACTTGGACCAGAGAAAGCCGTTGCATTGGCAAATCAAGCCAATATTCCTGCCTTTATGGTAGTGAAAACGGATGACGGTTTTAAAGAAATCGCATCTGAGGCGTTTAAGCCTTATTTAAAGCGTTAAATACGCAATAACGATAGTAGGTGAGCAATTATGTCAGTATTTCTTATCACCTTTGCTGTTTTTGTACTTGTGATTGCAGGGATGGCGATCGGCTACATCGTACAGCAAAAAACCATCAGTGGGAGCTGTGGTGGCCTAGGCGCAATCGGTATTGAAAAAGAATGCGACTGCCCAGAGCCGTGCGATGCACGTAAAAAGCGAGAAGCGCGTGCAGAGAAAACCCGTGAGTGGAAGAAAAACCAAATTATCTAGCCGAGACCTGACGCGATCAGGTGTACAGTAGATAGCCACCAGTGAGTCACTCTGTCTTATCTGGTGGCCATGCAGGATTGTCATGAAGAAAATCATCCATATCGACATGGATTGTTTCTATGCGGCAGTGGAGATGCGTGATAACCCTGCCTTACAACAGGTGCCTCTTGCGATTGGCGGGTCACCTGATGGGCGAGGGGTGATTGCAACCTGCAATTATCCCGCGCGTCGCTTTGGGATCCGTTCCGCGATGGCGACGGCTCAAGCACTTAAACTATGTCCCGGTCTGACGGTTATGCGTGGCAATATGGCCAAGTACCGCGCCGTTTCTCAGCAGCTTCATGCTATTTTTCATCGTTATACCGATATTATTGAGCCCCTCTCTCTTGATGAGGCTTACTTAGATGTTACAGATTGCGACAGTCATCAAGGCTCGGCAACCCGCATTGCAGAAGCGATTCGTCACACCATTCGCGACGAGCTATCATTAACCGCGTCGGCAGGCGTCGCGCCAATCAAGTTTCTCGCCAAAGTCGCCTCAGATATCAACAAACCGGATGGCTTATGCGTGATCACCCCTGACGAGGTCGACACCTTTGTGGCTGAGCTCCCTTTGCAATGCATTCCGGGCGTAGGACGTGTCACCTTAACCAAGCTTCATGAACTGAATTTGTTTACCTGTAGAGATGTGCAGTGTAGCGATCATGGTGAACTGATCCAGCGGTTTGGTAAATTTGGGCAGGTACTATGGCAGCGAGCACACGGTATTGATCGACGTCCAGTGCAAGTGGAGCGGATACGTAAATCCGTTGGCGTAGAGCGCACTTTATCGCAAGATCTTGCAGCGCTGAATGATTGTTTACAGTGGTTAGACACTTTATACGAAGAGCTCCAACGGCGACTCGAAAAAGCCGATGCGAATGGGCGGATTTGTCGCCAAGGGGTCAAACTCAAATTCAACGACTTTCAAACCACGACGGTTGCACACCGCTGTGAGCGGTTAGATCGAGGGCTATTTGATACCTTGTTGCATGAAGCGTTTTATCGAGGCGAGGGTAGAGCGGTGCGGCTGATTGGTTTGTCGGTAGGGCTGGGGGACGACAATGACCCCCAGCTAAGTTTACTCGCTTAAGCGCGCTTTTCAGGAATCGCTTTTAAGATAGCGCGCATTTGTTGCCAATAGTGACCCACACTTTCAATATTCACTTTCTCATCAGGTGAGTGAGGGAACTTAATCGTTGGACCAAACGAGATCATATCCATATCCGGATAAGGTTTTTTAAATAGACCGCATTCTAATCCCGCGTGGATCACCATGATATCAGGCTTACGCTGATAGATAGCTTCATAGGTATCGCGGAAAATATGCATGATTTCAGAGTCTGGATCAGGCTTCCACCCCGGGTATGCGCCGGAAAACTCGACGGTCACGTTCGCTAAACCGGCCAGTGAGCGCAGCATGCCTTGCACCATTTCTCGCCCTGAATCGATCAATGAGCGGATCAAAAACAATCCCGTAATAGTATGCTCATCGGTTTGGATAACGCCTAAGTTCAGTGAGGTTTCTACCACACCCGGAACATCATCGCTCATCCGTATAACACCGTTTGGCGCCGCGTTTAAGGCCGCGAGTAGCCGAGATTGTACGGCACGGGTCAATGGGTCGGCTTGATTGTCAGACGCATCGAGTACAACAGTGACGTTCTCCTCCAAGCGTCCCAACTCATCGTGAAGCAACTGCGCGTAGTTATCTATCGCCGCGGCTAATGCGTCTTTTTGCTCGACTGGCACGGCAATATCTGCAAAGGCTTCGCGCGGGATGGCGTTACGCAATGTGCCGCCTCGCAATGCAATCAGACTGACATCAACCTCACTGAGGTGATGGCTGAGCATGCGTGCAAGTAGCTTGTTGGCATTGGCGCGACCCGTGTGAATATCCACCCCAGAGTGGCCGCCTTTAAGGCCTTTTATACCGACAGTAAAACGCGCAAAATTGTCGCCGATGGGATGACGCTCGACCGGAAAGTGCATGCTAGCATCGACGCCGCCCGCACAGCCCATGTAGATTTCCCCTTCTTGTTCGGAGTCTGTGTTCAGTAACACTTCCCCTTCAAGCCAGCCTGCTTCTAGGCCAAATGCACCGTCCATCCCAGCTTCTTCGTTGGTGGTGAGCAACACTTCGAGCGGACCATGTTCAATGTCATCAGCCGCTAAGACGGCAAGGCAGGAGGCCATTCCAATACCGTTATCGGCGCCTAATGTCGTGCCATCCGCCGTGACCCACTCGCCATCGATATAAGGGCGAATCGGATCGGTGGTAAAGTCGTGCTCGGTGTGCTCGTTTTTCTGCGGCACCATATCAAGGTGGGCTTGTAGTACTACACCTTTGCGGTTTTCCATTCCCGGCGTCGCCGGTTTGCGGATAAAAATATTGCCAGTGGGATCTTGGCGAACCTCTAAGCCTCGGCCTTTCGCCCAATCGACAATGAATGCTGCCAATTGTGCTTCGTGGTAAGAGGGATGTGGAATAGCACAAATCTGGTCAAAAAAAGCCCAAACAGGCTGGGGTGATAATTGGCTGATCTCAGACACGGTAGACTCCATTTTATTTTATTGTTGGCCTTTTAAACAGTAGGCCTTACTGAAATAGATGGACTTTACCAAGCATACCACTGTCGACTAGGTGGTGACAGTCGCAGGATCAAGGGAAGGAAAAACAGAGTGCATGCCGGATATCTAGGCGTGGCAGGCGTAATAAAACTACCAAATATGAACTTTTTGTGACTCTAGTCACTCTATTGCTTGTAATATAATTACGTGTGGGTTATTATCTAGACACTGATAACACAGGTTATCGATTGTTCATGGAGTGAACCCGAGTATTCGCCTCCAAGGAACCGAGACAAAATGTGAACAACATTAGGTTTAAACTTGAGAGAGGTAAAAACGATGGAAGGTATGGTATCTAACTACTACTGGAACCAACAGTCAGTGTATACCAAAGGATTTACGTATCCGGCGCCGTTCGGGTACCGCAAGTAAGTTTTACGATTCCCCCGCTCTTACAGAGACATTTCTGATCCAGAAGCAAACGCTTTAGTTCTGGCGCCACAACAATGTTGTGGCGTTTTTTTTATGGGTGGTATGTCAGGTGCCTGATAAGCCAGTCATGATAGACAATCTTGTTGGCAACCATCACGAGAGCCATGACATTCCGATCAATTCATGCGGTTTCGTGCTGGAAATTTCCTTCATCGATCGGTAAGATTTGCGCCAATTTTTGACACGCAAACGTTTTCCTTTTGCATCTTATGATGCGCCACCTTTTATTCGGGATACCAACGATGTTAGAGCGTTTATTTAAACTCAGCGATCATGGCACGGATCTTCGCACCGAAGTTATTGCCGGTGTGACCACCTTCCTCACCATGGCCTACATCATTTTCGTGAACCCATCTATTTTGGCTGAAGCAGGAATGGATAAGGGCGCCGTATTTGTTGCCACCTGTTTGGCTGCTGCCGTCGGCTGTTTTGTGATGGGAATTGTCGCCAACTATCCGGTCGCTCAAGCGCCAGGTATGGGCCTTAACGCTTTCTTCACCTACACAGTGGTGCTGCAAATGGGCCACTCGTGGCAGGTTGCGCTGGCTGCGGTGTTTATTTCGGGCTTGTGTTTTATTCTACTCAGTGTGTTGAAGATTCGTGAGTGGATTATCAACTCGATTCCTATGTCACTGCGCACCGGTATCTCGGCGGGTATCGGTTTGTTTTTAGCGCTCATCGCACTGCAAAATGCGGGGATCGTTGTGGATCACCCGGCAACCCTTGTCGCACTGGGTGATGTGACGGCATTTGCGCCAGCGATGGCAGCACTCGGCTTTTTCCTCACAATTGGTTTGGTGCATCGTGGCCTAAAAGGGGCGGTCATGATTGCGATTTTAGTGGTCACCGTGATTGGTATTGTCGCGGGGGATGTCCCTTACCATGGCGTGATGTCTGCGCCGCCAAGCCTCGCGCCGACCTTTATGCAGCTTGATTTTGCCGGAGCCCTTGAAGTTGGTCTGGTGTCTATTGTGTTCGCATTTTTGTTTGTTGACCTCTTTGATACTGCAGGAACCTTAGTGGGTGTGGCACAGCGCGCGGAACTTTTGGACAAAGATGGTAAACTGCCGCGTTTAAATCGTGCATTACTGGCAGACAGTACCGCGACATCGGTCGGGGCGCTTTTAGGCACGTCGAATACAACCTCATATATTGAAAGTGTGTCAGGGGTAGCAGCGGGTGGCCGTACAGGACTCACTGCTGTCGTTGTGGGGATCTTATTCTTGCTTGCGCTATTTTTTGCGCCGCTCGCAGGTATGGTCCCAGCGTATGCAACAGCTGGCGCTCTCTTTTATGTTGCGATTTTGATGATGTCAGGTCTTGTAGGGATTAACTGGCGAGATTTGACTGAAGCCGCACCGGTGGTCGTGGTGTGCTTGCTGATGCCGCTCACTTACTCGATTGCGAGCGGGATTGGCCTTGGCTTTATTGCGTTTTGTGCCGTAAAAACCTTTGCGGGCAAAGGGCGTGAGGTCCCTGTCAGTATCTGGATCTTGGCTGGATTGTTCTTACTCAAGTTCGTTTTCTTGGTGTAAAACAGCCGCCCACATTGACGTTATAACAAGGCGAGAAACGCCACGAGGTTTTCATCATGAGTAACAAGTTCATCATCACCTGGGACAACATGCAGATGTACACACGCCAATTGGCGGAGAGGCTGCTACCCGCTGACCAGTGGCAGGGAATTATTGCTGTGAGTCGCGGTGGCTTAGTGCCTGCCGCCATTCTGGCCCGTGAGCTAGGCATTCGCTATGTCGATACGGTGTGTATCTCGAGCTACGATCATGATCATCAGCGCGATATGCGTGTCGTGAAACAAGCACCGGGGGATGGTGAAGGCTTTATTGTGGTGGACGACTTGGTTGATACAGGCGGAACTGCAGAAATGGTGCGCCAACTCTATCCTAAAGCACGCTTTGTGACTGTAAGCGCCAAACCGGCGGGTAAGCATCTTGTTGACGATTATATCGTCGATATTGCGCAAGACACATGGATTGAGCAGCCGTGGGATATGGCGGTGAGCTATGTGGATCCGATTGCCAAATAATAGCCAGCAAGGTTATTGATAATCTGCTGTCAACAAAACGTCGCACACAGTTGCGGCGTTTTTTCGTTTCTAGGGACGCGATTGACTGAAAATCATGGCCTTGCTGTGAGTATGGTTTACACTAGGAGCGTCATAAACTGAACGCTCGGGAGTGAACGTGTCGGAAAGCGAATCTCAAAATTTGTCGGTCAAGCTGTTTGCCAAACACAGACATGCCAAAGAAACGTCGACATTGTTTGGCGCTATCCAGCAAATCGATCAAGCGAGTTATTCGGCGTTTGATGGAGATAGTGAGCGCAGCTGGTATCGAATGCGGCGTCGTGGACAATGGACGTGGCAAGGAGTGGATCCGGTAGAGATGGAAGCCATTTTTGCCCGTATTGCTCATTCGGATAATTCACGCTCCGTCGACAGTCTGCTGGATACGGTAGAAGGCTACCGCTCGGGAAATTGGAACTACGAGTGGACAGCAGTGGGCATGCAGCACCAAAAGCGCGCCCAAGCGCTGGCAGACAAAGGGGAGCATCAAGCAGCGAGTCAGCAATGGCTGCAAGCCTGTACCTATTTCGGTATCGCGGCGTATCCTCACCTCAAAGGCGATACGCTCGCTTTGCAATCGGAAACGCTGGCCTACAAAGCCTTTGAGCATGCCATGGATAAGCTTCCCTTCACGGTTAAAACCGTAGAAACAACGCTCGATGGCAAATCGCTAAAAGGTTACCTGTATCTGCCAAGAACCGATGCGACTCTGCCGGTGGTTATTCTCAGTGGCAGCTTAGACAGTTTGCAAACCGATTTATGGCGGGTATTCGTCGATTACTTTGCTCCCGCAGATATCGCGGTATTGACCTTAGATATGCCCTCAGTGGGGCACAGCAGTCATTGGCATCTCAATGAAGATACCAGCCGCTTACATCGTGCCATGTTAGATAAACTGGCGGAGGTACCTTGGGTAGATCACCACCGCGTGGGCACTATGGGGATCCGGTTTGGCGCCAATCCGGCGGTTCGGTTAGCCTTTCTTGAACCACATAGAGTCAAAGCGAGTGCGGCGCTGGGAGGCATCGTGCATTCGCTATTAACCAATGCACAAATGATGAAGAAAATGCCACCCATGTACCTCGATACACTAGGGTCGCGGCTCGGTCGCCATATTCCTATCGACACGCTTCGGACACGCTTGCAGGCGTGGTCACTCAAAAACCAAGGCTTACTCACCGGACGGCGCACCGATGTGCCCATTTTAGCCTTGAGCTTAAAAGATGATCCGGTTTGTCCTGAATCCGACAATAAACTGATTGCGACCTATAGTCGTGGTGGTAAAGCGGTGACATTGCCGAATACGCCTTTGCATGACGGCTATCATCGTGCGTTGTGTGAGACCGTCTCTTGGTTTGCCAATATTTTGTAACTAAGATGGCGAAGGTGTGATCGAGTACGGAAAGCGGGGGATTGGCGTTCACCTGACCGATAACGTCATGATATACCTTGAGCTTAGGTAGATAGAGTGCCACTGGAGGACACCATGACCCAAACGCTTCCGCTTTCTCATGGACGGTTAAAAACACGTTTTACTGCGCTGGGCCCGTATTTTCGTGATGGGCAATCTGATGAACAAAGCTATTTTTTCGATAGTCTGTCTGTCTGCGTCGATGCGAAAAAGGAGCCCGACGCGCGCGAATTCTGGGGCTGGTGGCTAGTGCTTACCCCAGAAGACGATGGGTTCCGTTATCACTACGGTTATGGCCTCTATGACGAGCACGGGGAATGGTTAGCAAAAGCCGTCCCTGCCAAACAGCGCGCTGAGGTTGAGAAAACCCTTGATAGTTTCTACACCAAATTATGCCAATTGGTGGTCGATGAACTATCGCTTTCCCTTTCCCCAAGTCAAAAACTGACCGAGCCTGAACTCGCCCTTTCTAACTAAAACGTGATTTGCCTGATTTCAGTCCTTGTTAAATGGGCATGGGATTGATAAAAGAGACATCTATCTTTTAGTCAATCAGGCAATCATGACAGTTCAAGACGCGCTTCGAGACGGTGACATTGCAGCCACCGTCTCTTCTCAAACCATCGTTGTAAAATTAGGCACCAGTGTGCTGACTGGCGGTTCGCAACGCCTTGACCAAGCCCACATGGTTGAGTTGGTTCGTCAGTGCGCGCGCCTGCGCCAACAAGGCCATCAAGTGATCATTGTCTCTTCGGGAGCGATCGCTGCTGGGCGAGAGCACCTTGATTATCCGGTATTGGCTGACACGGTCGCCAATAAGCAGATGCTCGCAGCCGTCGGGCAGTGCCGTTTAATTCAAACCTGGGAGCATCTTTTCAGTCTTTATGGCTTTCAAGTCGGACAGATGCTGCTGACCCGCGCTGATTTGGATCACCGCGAGCGTTTTCTCAATGCGCGAGACATGCTCCATGCTTTACTCGACAACGGCATCATTCCCATTGTGAATGAAAATGATGCGGTGGCGACATCTGAGATCAAAGTCGGTGATAACGACAACCTCTCAGCGCTGGTGGCAATTTTAGCTAACGCAGACAAATTAGTGCTGCTTACCGATCAACCCGGACTCTTTACGGCGGATCCGAGAACGCAACCCGATGCCGAGCTTATTCGGGAAGTCCATACGATTGATGAAACCTTACGCAAATTAGCGGGAGGCAGTGTTACAGGTCTTGGCACCGGTGGCATGGCAACGAAACTGCAGGCTGCAGATATTGGGCGACGTGCGGGCATAGAAGTCACGATTGCCGCTGGCAGCAAGCCTGAAGTGATCCAAAACGTGGTCGCCGGTAACAGCGCAGGCACTCGATTCTTGCCGCTAGAAAGCCCATTAGAGAGCCGTAAACGCTGGATTTTAGCCGGACCACCTCCTGCGGGAGATATTACTATTGATACCGGTGCGGTGACGGCAGTGACGCAAAAAGGTAGCAGCTTGCTGAGTAAAGGCATCGTACGCGTCAAAGGCGACTTTGCGCGTGGCGAAGTTGCACGCATTTACTCTGTAGAGGGGCAATGCCTTGCGCGCGGTATTTGCCGTTATTCCGCGGCCGATCTTCGCCGTATTGCAGGTGCACATAGCCAACAAATCGCAGATATTTTAGGCTATGAGTATGGACCGGTAGCCATACACCGAGACGACCTTGTCGTTATTGGCGATTAATAAAAGAGATGCACACAACATGAGTTTACAAATGATGGGGAAAGCGGCCAAAGAGGCGGCTTACCAACTCGCTACAACTTCCACCACGAAAAAAAATCGCGCGCTGACCTTCATTGCGGACGAACTAGAGGCGCAACAAGCGAGTATTTTAGCGGCTAACCAAACAGACTTAGAAGCCGCACGCGCGGCGGGTATGAGCGAAGCGTTGATCGACCGCTTAGCACTCACGCCCGCACGTTTATCGGCGATTGCTGCAGATGTGCGTAATGTGGTGTCGTTGCCCGATCCGGTTGGGCAAGAGTTTGACCATAAAGTGCTCGAAAATGGCCTTTCTTTATCGAAGCGGCGTGAGCCTCTGGGTGTTGTCGGTGTGATTTATGAAGCGCGCCCTAACGTCACCATCGATATTGCCGCACTGTGCCTAAAAACGGGCAATGCCAGTATTTTACGTGGTGGTAAAGAAACTTTTGCGACCAACCAAGTATTGGTCACTGTGATTCAATCTGCACTGAGGAAGGCTGAACTACCGCAATCAGCGGTGCAATACATCGACAAGCCTGACCGAGAATTGGTCGCAGAGCTGCTGACCATGGACGAGTACGTGGATATGATTATTCCCCGCGGCGGTGCTAGTTTGCATAAAATGTGTAAGCAAAACAGCACGATTCCGGTGATTATTGGTGGTTTTGGGATCAGCCACTTATATGTGGATCAAAGTGCCGATCTTGAACGTGCTCCGGATGTGATCATTAATGCGAAGACAGACCGTCCATCCGCTTGTAACGCTTTGGATACGTTATTGGTGCACAAGCAAGTCGCGGCACAGTTGTTTACACGCCTGATCCCAGCGCTTAACGCACAGAAACTGAAGGTTGTCGCAGCGAATAGTGCCTTGCCCTACCTTGACGGTGTCGCACAGCTTCGTGAAGCCGCTGAGGGAGACTTTGATACTGAATGGTTGGGTCCAACGCTCGGTGTTGCTGTGGTTGACGATGTGCACGACGCGCTCGGTCATATGCGCGAACACAATGCGAGCCATTCAGATACGATTCTGACCAATGATATTGATGCTGCCGAAGCCTTTATCAATGGTGCGGGCTCGGCTGCTGTCTATGTCAATGCTTCAACCCGTTTTACTGACGGTGCCCAGTTTGGTTTAGGCGCGGAAGTGGCCGTTTCAACGCAAAAGCTGCATGCGCGCGGCCCGATGGGACTCGAAGAGCTTACCACGTACAAGTGGGTCGGAAAAGCAGATTACCTGACGCGTCAATAACCTAAGCATACAAACGCAAGTTATTTGCAAAATGTAAAAAAAGCCGCGCTAGCGCGGCTTTTTTGTATTCTCAGCATAGAGACTTATTTAATCTCGACACCTTTGGCTTGCAAATCAGCATGGTATGAAGAGCGGACAAAGGGACCACATGCAGCATGGGTAAAGCCAAGATCCAGCGCGATAGCTTTGAGCTCATCAAACTCTTCGGGCGGCACATAACGTTCAACCGGAAGGTGATGGCGGCTTGGCGCAAGGTATTGACCTAATGTCAGCATGGTGACACCGTGGGCACGTAGGTCTTTCAGAACCTCAATGATCTCTTCCTTGGTTTCGCCCAAGCCCATCATGAGTCCAGACTTAGTAGGAACATCTGGGTGCATGTCTTTGAACTTTTTCAGCAGATCCAGTGACCACTGATAGTTGGCACCGGGGCGCGCTTTACGATACAAGCGAGGCGCTGTTTCTAAGTTATGGTTAAACACATCCGGTGGATTGTCACGCAGGATATCTAGGGCGCGATCCATTCGGCCTCGGAAGTCAGGTACCAAGGTTTCGATTTTGATCTCTGGGTTGAGCGCACGGATCTCACGGGTACAGTCGGCAAAATGCTGTGCCCCGCCATCGCGAAGGTCATCGCGGTCAACTGAGGTGATCACGACATAACGAAGCTTCATGTCTTTAATAGTTTGCGCCAGATGCTTGGGTTCGTCCGCATCAGGGGCAACCGGACGGCCATGGGCGACGTCGCAAAATGGGCAACGACGGGTACAAATCGCACCCAAAATCATGAAAGTGGCGGTACCGTGGCTAAAGCACTCTGCCAAGTTTGGACAGGAGGCCTCTTCACACACAGAGTGGAGGTTGTTTTTGCGCATCGCATCTTTAATTTCTTTGATGCGAGAGGTTTCGGCAGGGAGCTTGATCTTCATCCAATCAGGCTTGCGCAGCACTTCTTTTTGCTCGGTCGGCATATTTTTGACCGGGATAAGCGCCATCTTTTCGGCATCGCGGTACTTAACGCCGCGTTCCATCTGAATCGGTTTGCTCATAAATCGCTGCTTTCCGTTGTAACCTCAACCTGAGTATATCCCAGTTGTTGAGTTAAAGTGTCTACTAGCACAGGTTGGACGTCTGTTAGGGTTGCGCCTTCAACCTGATCACTCAGTTGCGTCATCGCCATCCCCGCATACCCACAGGGGTTAATGCGTTGAAATGGAGATAAATCCATATTGATGTTGAGTGCCAGTCCATGGAATGAGCACCCGCGACGAATACGGAGCCCAAGGGAACAGATTTTTGCGCTATCCACATACACACCGGGCGCATCGGGACGCGCGTAGGCGGTTACGCCATAATGGGCGAGGGTAGCGACAACGAGATTTTCAATATGGCTAACCAGTTCTCGAACGCCGACTTTTTTACGTTTTAAATCAATTAAAAAGTAAACGACTAACTGGCCGGGACCGTGATAGGTCACTTGTCCCCCTCGATCTGATTGTACGACGGGGATGTCTCCAGGGACCAAAACGTGTTCCGGTTTACCCGCTTGACCTTGGGTGAAGACGGGATCATGTTCGACCAACCAGACTTCGTCACAAGTATGTGCATCACGGCTATCCGTGAAGTCACGCATCTGTTGCCAGGTTTGCGGATAAGGTCGGCGGCCCAGATATCTAACAACTAGTTGGTGCTGCAAACCGATTACCCATATTGTTATCTGTGGGGGTATTATAGAGGTTGGCGGCGTGATTAAAAGCCGCCAGCCGTGTGGGTATTCTGATTAAAGAACCATACGAACGATTTCGATCTCGCCAAGTTCTTTATACAAGGTTTCTACTTGCTCAATAGAGGTGGCAGTAATGGTCACCGATACCGAGTGATAGTTACCTTTTGCGCTAGGTTTCACCTTTGGGCTGTAGTCGCCTGGCGCATGTTGCTGGATCACACCTAGAACAAGGTCCGGCAGTTCAGGCTTAGCATGGCCCATAACCTTGTAAGTAAACTGACAAGGAAACTCCAGCAAGTCTTTTAGTTTTGGTTGCTCTTGCATGTTAACTCCCAATGGGCAGGCCGAGAACGGCATACCTATGTGCGATGGATCACGATTAACGCGAAATACTAATCTGCTCTGGGACAGAAAACAAGCCGCCCACCAAGTTGGTGGGCGGGAATGGGACTAAATGGAAAGCGGCTTAGCCCAGTAAGTTTTGAAACATCATAACAATGTAATCAATTAACCGGCTGAATAATCCACCTTTTTCGACGTCGTTCAACGCAACCAGAGGGTATTCGGCAACATCTTCGCCATCCACTTGATAGAACAGCTTGCCTACGACATCCCCTTTGCTGATCGGTGCTTCAAGGGTTTTTTCCAGCACGAAGCTCGCTTTTAGATCTTGTGCTTTGCCGCGAGGAAGTGTGACGTAGGTATCTTCGGTCACCCCGAGTGACACTTCATCGGTATCCCCCATCCACACTTTTTCAGTCACAAAGGTTTCATTTGCTTTGTGTGGGGCGACGGTTTCGAAGAAACGGAAGCCATAGTTCAATAGCTTTTTACTTTCAGCTTTACGTGCGTTAGCACTTTTGGTGCCCATCACGACAGCAATCAAACGCATCTCGCCTTCAGTGGCTGAGCTCACCAAGTTATAGCCGGCACCATCGGTATGGCCCGTCTTAATACCGTCAACGTTAAGGCTCTTGTCCCACAATAGGCCATTGCGGTTGTATTGGGTAATCCCGTTGTAGGTAAACGCTTTCTCTTTGTAAATGCGGTATTCCGCTGGCACATCACGGATCAGCGCCTGCGCCAGCAACGCCATGTCATAAGGGGTAGTGTAAAGATCTTTAGAATCGAGGCCATGCACATTCGAGAAATGCGTGCTGTCCATGCCCAGTGTTTCACCCCAACGGTTCATCAGATCCACAAACGCATCTTCAGAGCCCGCGACATGCTCCGCCATCGCGACACAGGCATCGTTGCCTGATTGAATGATAATGCCTCGGTTAAGGTCGGCTGCTTTCACCGTGGTCCCGACTTCGATGAACATCTTGGATGAACCCGGGAAGTTTTTCGCCCACGCATTTTCGCTGATCACCACGTCATCATCCATGGAGATGTTACCGCGCTCAACCTCTTGGCCAATCACATAACTGGTCATCATCTTGGTGAGGCTGGCCGGGTTAAGGCGTTTGTAGGCATTATTTTCGGCAAGGACTTCACCGGAGTGGTAGTCCATAAGCACGTAGCCCTTGGCGGCAATTTGTGGAGCATCGGGTACAACAGCGGGCGCAGCTTGGGCCGTCACTGATACGAAAAGCGCAGCAGATAGCAATGTACGCATGCRGGAAACGGATTTTTTCATCATTTTTAGTACTTTTGTCGGTTATCGATGTCGATACTGTAAGCTCACTATACCAAATTGGGCACAGAGAGACAGGCTCGATTCCTTTAACTCACTGATTGTTTGTTTTAGCACTTGTGACAGATGTGTCTTCATTAACAAGTGCTTCGGTGACGATAAAAGCGCCCGGCAGTTGATGCTGTTTAGCGACTTGCATCGCTTGCTGAGCTTGGCCACGGTCGTAAAACGGACCAAAACGCACACGATACACTTGGTCGCGGCGAGCAATGTGGGTAGGTAGACCGTGTGCTTTCGCTAATTGTTCCGCATTTTGGTTGGCTTTTAAGCCATCGGACAATGCAAGCAACTGGACATAGTACGCATGATGGCGGGCCGAATGCCACTCATCTTGCGCGGGTTTCTCTGGGGAGATTAAACGAAGTGCGACTGGTGCGGTACCTGTTTGCAAAACACCGAGCTTTTTTGCAGCCGCATAGCTGAGATCAATCAGGCGCTCGTTATGGAAAGGGCCGCGATCGTTGACGCGTACAATCGCTTTTTTACCGTTATTTTGATTGGTGACTTCGACGTAGCTCGGCAAAGGCAAGGTTTTGTGCGCCGCAGACATGGAATACATGTCATACACTTCGCCATTAGAGGTTTTATGGCCGTGGAATTTTTGGCCGTACCAAGAGGCAATACCCGCCTCTTGGTAACCGTGAGGCTCACGGAGTATTTCGTAGCGTTGACCATTTAAGGTGTAGTCTTTGTTGCCAGCTAAGCTATAAGGCTCATACCTTGGCTGGGCATCATCAGTGTGCACCTGCTCAGGAAGACGCTCGGGTGCTTGGTCGTCAGCCATTTGATACCGGCCCTGTTGCGCACTGCACGCGCTCAGGAGCATGGCGAAAAGAATTACAATCGCTCGCATGTTTATTAAGCCCTAGATAGCATTTTTCGATGAGTATGAATGGACATGAGAATGCCAAAACCAGCCATCAAGGTCACCATAGAGGTACCGCCATAGCTGATCAGAGGTAAGGGTACCCCAACCACAGGCAAAATGCCGCTGACCATACCAATATTGACAAAAACATAAACAAAAAAGCTGAGTACGATACTACCGGCCATCATACGGCCGAATGCAGTTTGGGCACGGCTAGCCAACATGAGCCCACGACCGATCAAAAACAGGTATAAGGCGAGCAGGGCGCAAACACCAATTAATCCCCATTCTTCGGCAATGACCGCAAAGATAAAGTCGGTATGGCGCTCAGGGAGAAATTCGAGCTGCGATTGTGTGCCATGCAACCAGCCTTTTCCGGCCAGCCCGCCGGAACCAATTGCAATTTTAGACTGAATAATATGATAGCCCGCCCCCAATGGGTCAGACTCTGGATTAAAGAGCGTGAGCACGCGGGTGCGCTGATAGTCGTGCATTAAGAAAAACCACAGCACAGGAATAAACCCTGCGATAGCAACGACAGCGGCGGTAATCAGCTTCCAACTGATCCCAGCGAGAAAGAGTACGAAGACGCCTGACGCGGCAATAAGAATAGAGGTGCCTAAGTCGGGTTGCTTCGCGATCATAATGGTGGGCATAAACAACAAAAAGAGCGCGATCAGCAAGGTCGTAAACTTCGGCGGGAGCGGATCCTTGCCGATAAAACGGGCCAGCATGAGCGGCACCGCCAGTTTGATTATCTCGGAAGGCTGAAAGGTGACCACGCCAAGGTCAAGCCAACGCTGGGCTCCTTTTGCCGTCTCCCCCACCAATAAGACCGCCGCCAGTAGGGCCACGCCAATCACATATAAATACGGTGACCAAAACTCATAATGACGCGGGGGCACTTGCGCCAGCGCAAACATCACCGACAGGGCTAGCAGCATCCGAACTGCTTGACGCTCCATCATCGCCATACTTTGGCCACTGGCGCTATACATAACCACAAGACCAAAGCCCATCAGTAATAGAATGCCAATGAGCAAGGGCAAGTCGAGGTGCAAGCGTTCGAATAATGAGCGCTTACTGCTTACTTGGGCTAAGGAACTCATTGTTTTGCCTCTTTATTCTCTGCAGCGTCTTTTTCAATCAAAATATGATCAAAAATACGACGGGCAATGGGTGCACCGTTGCTTGACCCGCCTCCGGCGTTTTCTAATACCATAGAAACTGCCACCTTGGGATGTTCAAAGGGAGCAAATCCCATAAACAGCGCATGATCGCGTAAGTGCTCTGCAATCTCGTCGGCGTTGTACTCTTCATCTTCGCCCAGGCCGAACACTTGCGCGGTACCGGACTTCCCGCCAGAGACATACTTTGCGGTGCGGAACGAGCGTCTTGCGGTGCCTTTACGACCGTGATTAACCAATCGCATCCCTTCAAGGGCGACGTCCCAATATTTATCGCTCACCCCTTTTATCGGTGGGTAAGGTTCAGGCGTCGGTTTATGCATGCCTTGTTCATCGCGCGATAGCATCAATAATTTAGGCGCTCTGACTTCGCCGCGGTTCAATACCACGGTCAGTGCCTTGACCATTTGCATTGGGGTTGCGGTCCAATAGCCCTGACCAATGCCGACAGGAATGGTGTCACCTTTGTACCAAGGTTGGCGGTGGCGGCTCATTTTCCACTCTCGGTTAGGCATATTGGCGCTGCTTTCTTCTTGGATATCTATACCTGTGTATTGACCAAAACCAAATTTCTCCATCCAAGACGAAAGTTTATCAATACCCATGTCATAGGCGATTTGGTAAAAGAAGGTATCCACCGACTCTTCAATCGATTGGACAATATTTACACGGCCATGTCCCCATGGACGCCAGTCACGGAAAGGGCGAGTGTTAGAGTTGGGGATCCGCCAATAACCGGGGTCGTTGCGGGTCGTCTTGGTGGTAATAACCCCTTCTTCCAGTGCGGCGACGGCAATAAAGGGCTTTACCGTCGACGCCGGTGGATAGATGCCTAATGTTGCACGGTTAACCAATGGCCGATCTTTGTCATTGAGCAGGGCACTGTATTGGGTGCTGGAAATCCCGTGAACAAAAAGGTTCGGGTCATAGCTGGGGGTCGATACCATGGCTAAAACGCCAGATGTTTTCGGATCGAGCACAACTACAGCGCCACGGCGATCACCTAGGATGCCACGAATATAAAGCTGTAAATCAATATCGAGATTGAGGATCAAATCCTTACCCGGCACGGGTGGCACATATTTTAGGGTGCGGATGATTCGGCCTCGGCTATTCACCTCGACTTCTTGATAGCCCGCTTTACCATGCAACACGGGCTCGTAATATTTTTCTATGCCGAGTTTGCCGATGTCACGCGTCGCTCGATAGTTATTAAGCACATCTTTTTGACGCAGTTTGGCAATATCACGGTCGTTGATTTTTGCAACGTAACCGAGCACATGGGTCAGCGCATCGCCGTAAGGGTAGTGGCGTTTTAGATACGCCTTGATTTCCACCCCAGAAAACTGGTGCTGGTGGGCGGAAAAGATGGCGACCTCTTTATCGGTTAACTGGGTCTTTAGCGGTACCGCGTTAAAGCGACGCGAACGTCTGCGTTCTTTTTGGAAGTTGTCGATATCACTGTCAGACAGAGACAGTAATGACTGTAAGCGCGCCAAGGTGGCGGGCATATCATCGACTTGCTCAGGGGTGATTTCGAGATGATATACCGGACGGTTTTCTGCGAGCAATTTGCCGTTGCGATCATAGATAAGACCGCGGTTGGGCGCGACAGGCACCACTTTAATGCGGTTATCATTTGATCGCGTTTGATAATCTTGGTGCTCAACCACCTGAATGTGGTAGAGGTTGGTCAGCAAGATCCCGACTAAGGCAATAATCCCGACGAAGCAGACAATCGCTCGGCGGACAAACAGCGCCGCTTCGGCGCTATGGTCGCGAATTTGACTTCGTTGGCGCTTCATCCGTGATTATTCTCGATGGTAAGGGTGGTTAGTCGTTAAGCTCCACGCGCGATAAAGGCTCTCAGCCATGACAATACGTACCAGCGGATGGGGCAGTGTCAGTGGCGATAAAGACCAACTTTGTTCCGCAGCAGCCTTACATTCTGGTGCCAATCCCTCTGGCCCGCCAATTAAGATCGCTACGTCACGAGCGTCAAGCTTCCATTTCTCTAACTGTTCAGCCAATTGCGGGGTATCCCATGGTTTACCGGGAATGTCGAGTGTCACGATACGGCTGCCGCGGTTGACCGCGGCTAACATAGCTTCGCCTTCTTTTTGCAGAATGCGGGCAATGTCGGCGTTTTTGCCCCGTTTTCCCGCGGGGATCTCAATCAGCTCTAACGGCATATCTTTGGGAAAACGGCGCTGGTACTCGGCGAAGCCTTGCTCAACCCATTTCGGCATTTTATTGCCGACGGCAATCAACTGAATCTTCATCAATTAGTTCCAGAGCTTTTCCAGTTGATAGAGCTGGCGCTGTTCTTCTTGCATTACATGCACCATCACATCGCCCAAATCGACCACGACCCACTCGCTGTCGTCTTGGCCTTCCATGCCCATCGCGCCGATATTGATAGCTTGGGCTTCGTCACGCACATGCTCTGCAATTGAAGCAACATGGCGACGGGAGTTACCGGTGCACAGCACCATAAAATCGGTAATGGAAGATTTGTCACGGACATCCAGTGTCACAATGTCACTGGCTTTCATATCATCGACCTTATCGGCCACAAACTGTTGTAACTCGGTAGCTTGCAAAAGAGACCTCTATGGTTACCGTTTGGATTACTGGCAAGCGAGTATATCACTCACTTGCCATTTGGACACATTAGCGCGGCTGAGGTTCAGGCGTTTGGCACATGAGTGCGCAAAAATAGTGCAATTCAGGCCAAGGATCGCGGCTGTAATCGGTTTTTAGACCGATTTCGAGCTGAGCCAGTTGCCGCAAAAGCTGAGTCAGACGCGGTCGCGTTAAGCGATTCAGCGCGGCAATCATCATTGGTCGGCGTGTTTGCCAGATCCGCAGTTGGTCGAATATTTTGTTTAATGGTCGCCCTTGTTGGCCTTGCTCATGAATCACATAAAGCTGCTTGAGCTCTTTTTGGATCAATCGTAGCAATAAGGTAGGCTCGTTTCCTTCTGCATAGAGCTGCTCCAAAATACGCTGCGCGCGCTGCGCTTTTCCTTCTAATAACGCATCGGTAAGTTGGAAAGGCGTAAAATGATGATGGCGCGACAGGGCGCTTTCAATGCGAGGGAGCGTTAAGGCGCCGTCAGGATAGAGCAACTGCAGTATGTGCAGGCTTTGCACCAACGCCAGTAAGTTGCCTTCATGCCATTGCGCTAATAACTGCAATGCCGGTTGATCCGGTTTAAGCCCCAGCCCTTGACAGCGCTGCTCGATAAAACGCGGCAGCTGGCGGGCATCGGGTGTGTTACACACCACATAGAGCCCATGCTGAGACAAGGCGGTGAACCACTTGGCAGACTCTTGCTTTTTATTTAAACGCTCGCCTTGCACCAGCAATAAAATATCAGGATTAAGCCATTGCGCGATGTCAGCCAATTGCTTGGCTTGTGTGGTGTTAAGGCCGTTTTCTGGGCAGGTGATTTCGATAATCTGGCGTGAAGAAAACAAACTCAGCGCTTGGCAACAATCAATCACCTCCTGCCAATTGAGCTGAGCATCAATGATAAAGCGATGATGCTCTTCAAACCCTTGCTCTCGAGCGGAGCGACAAATTGCATCGCGTGATTCGAGTTTAAGCAGAGGATCAGAGCCAAACACGAGATAGGTTTGGCGCAGTGGCTGCTTGAGCTGCTGCGCCAATTGTTCTGGATAGGTTCTCATCATTGCGCGGTATCAGTCTCAGTCTGACGCGTTTCAATAATGATTTCTGGCTTGGTTGGACGCTCACCTTGTTCAAGCTGTTCCAACGCTGCTTGTTCAGCCTCACGGCGCTCAAACTCGGCAATATCACCTTTAAGCTGAGAGAGTTGACGCATGATTTGGCGTGTTGCTTCGGTCCGCATCTCCGCAACCAGCTTGTCTTGCTCGACCGATTTAGCCAATGCAGTCAGCGGGTTATCGAGGAAATTACGACTTAGCGTGGTTGAAAAAGTATAACTGCCTTTTTGCGGCACAGTCACCCGGTAGCGAGCGACGTAGCGGAACTCTTTCTCTGCGACACGGCTGTTTTGGTAAAGCGATAGGGTTTGTTCGCTATTGCTTTCGCCAAGCAGGTGAATATTGGTCACTGTATTGGCTGGTGCAACCAATTCAACCTTATGTTGATTGAGTTGATTGCGTAGCTGGCGTGTGAGCTCACCGTAAGGGTCGACGCTGGTTAACGACACTTGCGTGACCTCGTCCGGTAAGTTGTAGCTGTCACGTAAGGCAAACCCGCAAGAGGCGGTGGTCAAAGCGACCACCGCAACAAGCAGGAAGCGAAACACAGGTTTAAACAGGGTCACGCTACTGCTCCTTGTTTAGTTAGCAACAATGTTAACCAGTTTACCTGGTACATAGATGACTTTGCGCACGGTTTTCCCGTCAGTAAACTTAACCACATTTTCATCAGCCATCGCTTGTGCTTCGACCGCATCTTTTTCGGCGTCAGCGGCAACGGTGATTTTGGCACGCAGTTTTCCGTTAACTTGGACGATGATGAGCTTTTCATCTTCAACCATGGCGTCTTGGTCAGCCTGTGGCCATTGGGCGTCATCAATGTGCTGTTCACCCAGCGCTTCCCACAGCGTAAAGCTGATGTGTGGGGTGATTGGGTAGAGCATCACAACAATCGCTTTCAGCGCTTCATCCAGCACGGCTCGGTCTTGCTCGCTCTCTTGTGGTGCTTTCACCAAACGGTTCATCAGCTCCATAATCGCAGCAATCGCAGTGTTGAACGTCTGACGACGACCCATGTCGTCACTCACCTTAGCAATGGTTTTGTGAACGTCACGGCGCAGTGCTTTCTGCTCATTGTTCAGGGCGCTAGCATCGAGTGCTGCGACGGCACCTTTTGCGCTGTGCTCGTAAACCAATTTCCATACGCGACGCAAGAAGCGGTGAGAGCCTTCGACGCCTGACTCTTGCCACTCAAGGGTCATTTCTGCTGGCGCGGCAAACATCATGAACAAGCGTACGGTGTCGGCACCATATTTTTCGACCATCAATTGCGGGTCGATACCATTGTTCTTCGACTTTGACATCTTGGTCATGCCTGTGTGCACGACTTCGCGTCCCTCATTGTCGATAGCTTTGATGATCTTGCCTTTGCTGTCGCGTTCGACGGTCACATCGGTTGGCGAGACCCAAACACGCACGCCTTTATCGTCGTTGTAGTAGAAGGCGTCGGCAAGCACCATGCCTTGGCAAAGTAGCTGCTTAAACGGCTCGTCACTGTCGACCATGTTGTCGTCACGGAGCAGTTTATGGAAGAAGCGTGAGTAAAGCAGGTGTCAATTCCGCCAATGTACTGGTCCACCGGGCATACACGCATGTTCAATTCCGCCAATGTACTGGTCCACCGGCAGCCAGTAGTTCGCGGCTGCTGGGTCGAGCATTTGGTCTGCTTGTGGCGAACAATAACGTGCGTAATACCAAGATGACTCCATGAAGGTATCAAAGGTGTCGGTTTCACGCAGCGCAGGCTTGCCTTGATACTGGGTTTGCGCCCATTGCTTATCGGCTTTGATCGGGCTTTGCACGCCGTCCATAACCACGTCTTCTGGCAAGATGACAGGCAGCTCTTCGCTAGGGACAGGCACCACTTCACCGTCTTCTGTGTTCAGCATTGGGATAGGTGCACCCCAGTAGCGCTGACGAGAAACGCCCCAGTCACGCAGACGGAAGTTAACGGTTTTCTTGCCTTTACCCAGCGATTCAAGCTTGGCGGCAATCGCATTAAAAGCGGCATCAAAGTCTAGGCCGTCAAATTCGCCAGAGTTAAACAGTTTGCCTTTCTCGGTATGCGCTTGTTCGGACAGATCTGGCGCTTGGCCATTTTCGTCAAGGATCACCGGTTCAATATCGAGGCCGTATTTGCTGGCGAACTCAAAGTCGCGCTGGTCGTGTGCTGGCACGGCCATGACGGCGCCTGTACCGTAGTCCATCAAGACAAAGTTGGCGACAAAGATAGGCACACGACGACCGTTTAGAGGGTGTGTCGCGTACAAGCCGGTTGCCATGCCTTTTTTCTCCATGGTTGCAAGCTCGGCTTCAGCAACCTTGGTGTTACGGCACTCTTGTACAAATTCAGCCAACGCTGGATTCTGTTTGGCAGCAGCATCCGCGAGTGGGTGACCAGCGGCAATGCCCACATAGGTGACGCCCATCAGGGTATCAGGACGCGTGGTGTACACATCCAATGCAGGGTGATCGCCTTCTACTTCAAAGGTCAGTTCAACCCCTTCAGAGCGGCCAATCCAGTTGCGTTGCATGGTTTTAACCATTTCTGGCCAACCATCCAATTTATCGATGTCTTGCAACAGCTCTTCTGCATAGTCGGTGATTTTAATAAACCACTGCGGGATTTCTTTTTGCTCAACCGGTGTGTCACAACGCCAGCAGCACCCTTCGTGCACCTGCTCATTGGCCAAAACGGTTTGGTCATTCGGACACCAGTTTACCGACGAGGTTTTCTTGTATACCAACCCTTTGTTGTAAAGTTTGGTGAAGAACTCTTGTTCCCAGCGGTAGTAATCGGGACTACAGGTGGCGACTTCACGGTTCCAATCGTAACCAAAGCCCAGCATTTTCAGCTGGCCTTTCATGTAATCAATGTTTTCGTAGGTCCAAGGTGCCGGTGCGGTTTTGTTTTTAATCGCCGCGCCCTCAGCGGGTAGGCCAAAGGCGTCCCAACCGATAGGCTGCATCACGTTTTTACCTTGCAGGCGCTGGTAGCGTGAAATGACGTCACCGATGGTGTAGTTGCGCACATGTCCCATGTGCAAACGACCACTGGGGTACGGGAACATAGAAAGACAATAAAATTTTTCTTTGTTAGGGTCTTCATGAACCACAAAGGTTTTATTTTCGTCCCAATGGGCTTGAACTTTTTGTTCAATATCTTGCGGGCTATATTGTTCTTGCATCGATGGCTTCCGAGATTCTGTGAGAAAGGTAAAACCTGAAAGAGAAATATCGTCATAGAATAACGAAAGGCAAAGACCGCAACAACACTTGAATCAGGAGCAGGACGATGAATAAAGAGAAAGATCCCCAACAAAGCATCATCGAGCGCGTTAAAGAGGCGCTGGAAAACAGTCCTGAATCCCTTGCGCGCTGGGTGGAGTTGTCGGAGCAATACCTTAAGGCCGCAGCGGATTTAACCAAAGATGAATGGGCATTGATTGAGGCGTACTTCAAACGTGATGTCAGAGCGTTTGGCGCGCAATATGACAAATCACAGGCCGATGAGATAGACAGTGAAGTTTTTAACGACCTGATTGCGGACACCATTTGGGAACAACTGGCGGAGATCACCGACCGAACGCAGCTGGAATGGCGTGAAGTGTTTGATGATTTGCAGCATCAAGGGGTGTACGAAGCCGGGGAGATTGTGGGGTTAGGTATATTGCAATGTGAACAATGCCAGCACCAGACTCGCCATAATCGCGTGGATGTGATTCATCCTTGTGTGAAATGCGGGCATCGCTTTTTTACCCGTCGCGCTTACCCAGCCTAAATCAAAAGCGGGCCGGCAACCCCGGCCCTTGCGTTATCCATGCATCAGGCGGGCTTATTCTTCACCTTTGGCACTTTCAAAGCGTGCTTTTTCTTCTTTCTCAACCTGAGATAGTCGAGGCAATTTAAGTCCTTGCGCTTTTCCCATCCAGCGGGCAAACACAATATTGCTCCAAAATGCACAGCTGACCAGCACAAGCTCGGCGACTGCCAGCCAGCGTTCGCCCTCATCGACATATATCAGGGTCAGGGCATGCAAAAAGTAAAACATTAAAATAAAGTTGGCCCAGGCGTGAGTGAACGCTTTGCCCTTAATCAATCCAGGTAGTGGCAACAGCAAAGGCACCAGCCAACCGATCGTGACCGCCCACGCGTTTAAGTGCGGGTGAGGAGATAGGTAGGCGTGCCAAAGCGCTACCCAAGCGATTAGGCCAAGGTTGCTGGCAAGCGAGAGTTTACGCATCAATGCAAGACGAGGGTCAGTCACTGTGATGTCCTTTTAAGAGCTAGTGGGGTTGAGCGTGCGCGCGAGTGAAGCGAGCCGTTGGCCGAGCGCATTGGCTATTTTTTTCTCATCGGCGAGCAAAGGCGTTTGAGCGTCGCTCACACTCGAGGCTCCATAGGGCGAACCACCGCCTTGAGTGGTGTGCAGTGCGCTTTCACTGTGCGGTACGCCAACAAGAATCATACCGTGATGTAGCAGGGGCACCGTCATGGTGAGCAGGGTGGTTTCTTGTCCACCATGAAGCATAGAGCCGGCCCCAAACACAGCGGCAGGTTTATCGATTAAGGCCCCAGAGAGCCACTCGGCACTGGTACTGTCGATAAAATGCTTGAGTGGTGCGGCCATATTGCCGAAACGCACCGGGCTACCCAAGGCTAGCCCGTCACAGTCGAGCAAGTCTTGGCGAGTCACAAAAGGATCGCTGGCTGAATGGGCCGATATTTTTCCGTCTGTGTAACTCGGCAATTCTGGCACCGTACGTAACACTGCCTCCACGCCCTGAGATTCAATGCCTCGCGCAAGCTGTTGCGCCAGTTTGCGCGTATTGCCTGAGCGGCTGTAGTAAAGCACCAGTACCTTTGTCATGCCAAAAGATCCAGGACATTTTCTGGTGGACGACCAATAACGGCACGCTCAGCTTTAACGGCGATCGGGCGCTCAATGAGTTTAGGGTTGTTGACCATCGCGTCGAGCAGTTGTGCTTCCGTCACGCTCGCATCACCCAGCTGCGCGGTTTTATAGTCTGCTTCCTTGGTACGCATCATGTCGCGGAATGAGGGGATGCCGAGCTTATCTTTCAAGGCGGTCAGCGTGTCGGCTGACGGAGGCGTTTCCAGATACTTAACGATGTTTGGTTGCACGCCATTGGATTCGAGCAGTGCAAGTGTTTCACGGCTTTTGGAACAACGCGGGTTGTGATAAAGCGTAATAGTGGTCACGACAGATATCCTTATTTGAATGAATTAACGATCTTTTAGGGCGTTAAAGCGCGCTTGCTGATGACGAAGCTGATCAAGCCGCGCATCATAGCGTGCTTGTGCAAAGCTTCCCAACTCGACAAGTTGGCTGGCTTGTGTGTAATTACGAATGGCTTTTGACCATTGACCACGCAACGCGTAGCGCTCGCCTTGGGCGGCAAGCTCGCCATCCCGATGCGTACCGGTACTCTCGTACGCTTGTTGTAACAAAAACCAGCCGTTACTGTCATCGGGATATTGATGGGTATAACGCTCGAGCGCAGGAATGGCTTCCTGACCCCGTTGGGCTTTGACGTACGTATAAGCACGGTTCAGGAGTAGGACGCGGTTGTCGGGCTGATTGGCGAGTGCATCATTCAGCCGTGAAAGCGCTTTCTCAAAGTGCTTCTCGCCAATATCAAGATCTGTCATCGCATCGATGAAAAAGCGATTGTTTGGTTGCGCTTGAATAAGGGGGGTTAGCAAAGCGCGTGCTTCATCGAAGCGACGCGCATCAATGTGCAAGAGTGCCACGCCATAGTTGAGGCTTTGTTTTTCCGCCGGTGATGCTTTTTTCAGCTTACGCTCGAACCAATCCATTGCCGATTCGGCGGCGATGCCGCTATAGCGGGCAACGATGCGAGCGCGTGCCAGTTGGTAGTCGGGCGACAGAGGCACACGCTTTTGAGGGTATTGCCGCGCTCGAGCCCGAGAGTCGGTGATACGTGATTCGGGTAACGGGTGAGTGCTGAAATACTCCGGCATCTTACTGGCGTAGCGATATTCATCGGCCAGTCGAGTGAAAAAGCGAGGCATTGCGCTGACATCGAAGTCGGCGCGAGCTAAGGTGTCGATGCCGATCCGATCGGCTTCTTCTTCGTTCCGGCGCGTGTAATTGATACGGCTTTGAATGGTGCCTGCTGTGGCTGCATGGGCAGCGGCAATACCGGCCTCTGGTGCGGCAATGGCGAGCATCAGCGACCCCACCAGTGCGGCCACTGTCAGTGGGGATTTCTTGGCTTGGTCTTCCATGCTGCGGGCTAAGTGACGCTGGGTCACATGGGCGATTTCATGCGCCATGACGGACGCAAGTTCACTCTCAGTATTGGCATGTAAAAACAAGCCAGAATGCATAGCGACATAACCGCCGAAGAACGCGAATGCATTAATCGCTTGGTTATCAATGAGAATAAACTGAAAAGGGGTGCGCACATCATTGGCATTGGCGACAAGACGATGGCCGAGCGCATTCACATACTCAGAAAGCAATGGGTCGCTGATAATGGGTTTACTGGCGCGCAGCATCCGCATATAGGCATCACCAAATTCCTTCTCTTGCGCAATGGTCAGTGTCCCCGCAGCGGCGGTGCCGATATCCGGTAAATCGAATCCATATTGCTCGGTGCTGGCGGTAGCGGGGGCGGTAGCCAAAAGGCCCGCTAACAGATAGGCCAACAAGCGGCGACCCGACCGTTTAGACGGCAGAAAAGAGTGTGAATGGCGCAAAGCACGTAGCGGCATGATAGCGTGAACCTTTCGTTAGCAAACGGAATGTAACCTAGGATACAGACCAATAAAATGCGTGTGGGTTTCGTTGGCGTTCTGTCTAATGTCCATTACAATGCAGGCGATAATACCTACCGGTGAGACAGAATGGAATGTCAAACGCTTGATTTACGTGAGCATGTCTGCCCGATGGCATTACTGCTTGCCAAACGTGCTGCCGCACAGTTAGGGCAGGGTGAGCAGCTTATTATTTTGCTGGGGGATGCCGGCGCGCAACAAGACATTCCGCGCTATTTTGAACAGCAAACCTTTATCATCGAGTGGCTGGATAGGCCACAACAGGCGCGCTTGAAAGTAACCAAAGAATAACGGATCGATTATGTTTGATATGTTAAACCGCTGGTATCGGCGGCGCTTCTCCGACCCACATGCAGTGAGCTTGGTTGCCATCTTGCTGGTTGGCTTTATCACTATCTATTTCTTTGGCAATTTACTGGCGCCGTTACTGGCTGCCATTGTGATTGCTTACTTACTGGATTGGCCCGTTAATCGCTTAACCCGCATTGGTTTGCCGCGCACCTTGTCGGTGATGGTGGTCAGCACTTTGTTCGTGGGCATGACTATGATGGCGGCCTTTGGTTTAGTGCCGACCATTTGGAACCAAGGGGTAAACTTGGTGGCGGATGTGCCCAACATGTTTAATAACGTGCAGGCGCTGATGCTAAGCTTGCCTGAACGCTATCCTGAATTGATCAAGCCTCATATGATCAACACTTTTGTCGATACGCTGCAAAATAACGTGCTACGTATGGGCGAAACCTTGGTGAAAGGATCCCTGTCTTCGCTAGTGAACTTGGTCGCTTTGGCGGTGTATCTCGTGTTAGTGCCGCTGTTGGTATTTTTCCTGCTTAAAGATAAGCAAGAAATGTTGGCCATGTTTAAAGGTTTATTGCCCCGTAATCGACGCTTAGCCTCGCGTGTGGGTCATGAAATGAACCAACAAATCTCCAATTATATTCGTGGCAAGGTCACGGAAATTTTGATCGTAGGCAGCGTGAGCTATGTGACGTTCAGCGTGTTAGGGCTCGAGTATGCGGTACTGCTTAGCGTAGCGACCGGGTTCTCGGTGCTGATCCCCTATATCGGCGCGGCGGTTGTCACCTTACCAATCGCAATCGTGGCGCTGTTTCAGTGGGGACTCACGCCTGAGTTTTGGTACGTCATGATTGCTTATGGCGTGATTCAAGCGCTTGATGGCAATGTATTAGTGCCAGTGCTGTTTTCTGAGGCTGTCAACTTGCATCCCGTTGCCATCATAATAGCCGTACTGGTTTTCGGTGGACTCTGGGGCTTTTGGGGCGTATTTTTTGCTATTCCATTGGCGACCTTGGTGAAGGCGGTTTGGCAGGCGTTGCCTGTGATTGAGCTTGAGGACGATCCGAAACCTGATGCTCAGTGATCCATCTCACGTTCGCCGCTCTAATAAACAAGGTTGAGCGGGGAAGCGCGTGCCTTTTCCGCACCAATTTGGCCCAAAAAAAGCAGTACATAGAAAAGAGTTGGCATGGAACAACATAGGCAACAACAAACACAGGTAAATCGGTTTCGTGTCGCGGTCATTGGTGGCGGTGTCGCGGGAACAACGGCGGCGCTGCGGCTGGCAGAGCGTGGCATCGACACCCAGTTGTTTGAAGCAGGCACTGGGTTAGTGAATGGTCCACCTATTTGCCACTTGCATGCAGGGGGCAACCTCTACCGCGAAATTTCACTCGATCAGTGCTTAACTTTGCTCGAGCAGTCCGTTGCGACAGTGCGCATGTACCCACACTCAGTCAACCGTCGTCCTACGGTTCTGGCTGTTCCTCAGCAAGATAAAGGATCTCTGGATAGTGTGATTGCGCGCCTAGAAACCCTGCAAGCACGCTACGCGCAACTTGTCGAGATGGATAATGCCAACAAGGTAATGGGCGAACCCGAAGAGTATTTTCGACTCTTCCATCAAGCCGATTTAGCCGCGCTAAAACAGCGAGACTATGAAAGCTTAACCGACGCGGCCGAACGCTGGATGTGGCCCGTTGCACAGTCCTTGCGCCTCGATAGCATGAAGTATCCGCTGGTATTGGTACAAGAGTATGGTTTGAGTGTTTTCCGCCTTGCCGCTGAAGCGCAATTCGCCCTTGCCGACGTCTCGCACTGCCAGCTCGCGTTTAATCATAAAGTGATTAACACCCAAGCAAATGGCGCGGGGTGGACAGTCACCTACCAAGATGCACACGGGCAAGTTCAATCAACGGATGTGGATTATCTGATTAATGCGGCGGGTTTTAGAACCGGTACCATTGATGATCAAGCGGGTTTTGCGCGTCGTCGTCTTGTCGAATACAAAGCGGCTTACATTGCCCATTGGCCAAGCAGTACTTGTCAGTGGCCAGAAATCATTGTTCACGGTGAACGCGGTACGCCACAAGGCATGGCGCAGCTGACTCCGTATCCTGATGGCTTCTTCCAGCTCCATGGCATGACCAAAGACATTACTTTGTTCGAAGGGGGCTTAGTCAGTAGCACCCACGACTCGGCACAGCCGGCTGTGGCTGCCGAGTATGTGAAAAACATTGATCAAGGTTGGTCATGGTCACATGCCTGCGAGCGCACCGAGCGGGCAATTGCGCACTTCGCGCAGTGGCTCCCTGATTTTCAGGACGCTGAAGTGGGGGGGAAACCACTATGTGGCGCACAACAGATCCCCGGAGAGGATCCGTCTTTGCGTGCCTCTGATGTGTCGTTCGATGGTGAGCGTTATGCACGTTTAGAGATTGTCAAAGCCTCTTCGGCACTGACTGCTATAAACAAGGTTCTCTCGCACTTTGAAGATGTTGGATGGCTTTCGCCTGACGCAACCTATCCTTTGCCGCGTCCGAGTCACGCGCAGATTGTTGCGACCGCGTGTCAATTAGCGACGGAGCGAGGCTACCCAGAAGGATTAGCCAAACCCGTGGGTTAATGGCGTATTGGCTCCCACAAAAAGAGCATGGCGTTTGCCATGCTCTTTGTCGTTAAGGGAAATGGACGGCGCTAACCGCTATCAGGCTTGCTGTAAGTAGTCCAACACAACTTGGTGATGGTCTTTGGTTTTAAACTTGTTGAACACATGTTCAACATTGCCATCTTTGTCAATCAAAAAGCTGAGGCGATGAATGCCATCGTACTCTTTACCCATGAATTTCTTCGGTCCCCAAACACCAAAAGCATCCGCGACAGCGTGGTCTTCGTCGCTTAACAAGGTGAAATTCAGTGAGTCACGCTCAACAAAGCGCGCCAGTTTTTTTACCGGATCGGGGCTTATCCCCAACACCACGGTGTCCAACGCATCCAGTTCTGCTTTGGTATCACGCAGTGAGCAAGCTTGCGTCGTACAGCCCGGGGTCATGGCTTTTGGGTAAAAGTAAACCAGAACACGCTTGTCGCCTTTGAATTGGCTAAGCGTGACCGTATCGCCATTTTGATCTTGTAGTGAGAAGTCAGGCGCGGTGGCGCCAGCAGTCAAGGTTTGCATGCGAGAGGTTTCCTTTTTGTTGTTCGCGAGTTATTCAACGATGATAGGGACTTGACGAATTTACGCAACCCGCTGATGTGGCGATCACTGTGCGCTGACATCCTTTGACCGGAAATTAACCCCATGTTGGTCACCTTGAATGGTACCTTAATCACACGGTCTGGCAGCGACGAAAAAATTTTCTGGTAATCCTGTGTTGCGCGTAGGGTTGTTCTTGTGTTTGCCAGACGCCAAAAGTAACATTGCATCATTAACACGAAGGGAGACAAACATGGTTTCTGGAAGCATTGTGGCGCTTGTCACACCAATGGATGCACACGGCGAAGTTGATTACGTTAGCCTGAAAAAACTGGTCGAGTTCCATATCCAATCGGGAACCGATGCTATTGTCGCAGTTGGTACGACCGGTGAGTCGTCGACTGTTACGGTTGACGAACATATCAAGGTCGTTTTAAAGACCTTGGAATTCGCCGATGGCCGTATCCCTGTGATCGCGGGTACGGGGGCCAATGCCACTCATGAAGCTATTACCTTCAGTAAAATGTTTGCAGGCTCAGGCGTTGCAGCTTGTTTGAGCGTGACCCCTTATTACAACAAGCCCACTCAAGAAGGCTTGTTCCAGCATTACAAAGCGATCGCCGAAGCAAGCGATTTACCACAAATCTTGTACAACGTGCCTGGGCGTACCGCCGTTGACTTACAACCCGAAACCGTGGCGCGTTTGGCACAGTTTGACAACATCATCGGCTTAAAAGATGCCACGGCAGATGTGAGCCGCGTAGCCATTCATAAGGAACTTTGTGGCGACGATTTCCTCTTATTCAGTGGCGATGATTTAACAGGGCTCGATTTTGTGCTTGCAGGGGGCCACGGTGTGATCTCCGTAACCAATAACGTGGCTGCGGCACAGATGGCGAAAATGATCCAACTCGCCCGTGCCGGAGAGGCTGACCAAGCACACGCGATTAACGAAACCTTGATCCCATTGCATCGCCACCTCTTTGACGAGGCCAATCCGATTCCTGTGAAATGGGCAGTCCGTGAAATGGGCTTGATTGAGGATGGCCATCTACGTCTGCCATTAACCGAATTAAGCGAACACTTGCGCCCCACCGTGCGCGAGGCCATGCAGGTTGCAGGTGTTGTTTAAGCTGTTGGAGTGCGAATGAAACCAGTATTTAGGCTCGGCCTTTGTGCCATCATGGTAACCGGATTGGTTGCTTGCAGTGGTGGCGCCGAGCAACGTCGTCAGGCGAAAGATGATTTCGACTATTTAAACACGACCCCGCTTTCAGAATGGCAAACTTTGCCAGACCAAGCGCCCTACTTTTCAACCAACTACCAAATCCCATCACAAGATTTTGAGGGAGAGGTGGGCAAAGACGTAGACATTCGTCCGCCGCGTCAGGTGTTGGACCTCGTGCCGGGAGCACGCATTGAGCGAGACAGCCGCGGGGTTACCTTAGCGGTGGTGAATGAAAAGCAGCTGTCTTCACTTTGGCAAACCGTGGAGCGCTTGGCGGATGACGGCACCATCCCGGTTGCTCAGCGCGAAGAGAATCAGCTCGAGACGGGCTGGATTGCGTGGGAAAAAGAAGACAGCGAGCATCAGGCGCGCTTTCGTATTGCTCGCCTGGAGCAGGGCCGTCGTTTCGCCCTCGGTGTCAACTTGATTGAATGGCGTGCGCAAAAAGGTGAGCAGCCGCTGACACCCGCCCTAAGCGAGCGTTATAACACCTTGATGACTAATTTGATCACGGTGACTCATGATGCCGCCTTGCGTKCCGAAGCTCGCCGTGTCGCACAGCAGCGCCAGTCTGATATTCCAATCAGCTTTGGCACTGATCGCAGCGGTTTGCCGGTTATTATTGCCCGCGCGCCGTATGATGTGGTGTGGGAAAAGCTGCCAGCGATCATCAAGCCGCTCGGTTTTTCCATTGAAAGCCGCAATCAGTCGCAAGGCACTGTGAAAACACGCCACGTCGCACCCAGCGATGAAAGTTGGCAAGCGTTGGGCGTTGCGCCAATTAGTTTAAGCGATAATAGCTATACCTTGCTGTTAGGCGATTTGGGGAACCGAACCTCAATCAACGTGACCACCAGCAAAGGGAAACCAGTGAAAGAGGAAACGCTCAAAGCCTTGAGTCCTGCACTGAAAGCGGTTATTGCCCAGCTTGGCAATGCGCCAACCCCATAATCACCCAGGGACGCCTTATGGCGTCCCTCGTTTTTAGCGCCTAATGGAGAGTATAGGTAATGGAAAAACGTGCTGAGTTGTATCGCGGCAAAGCGAAGTCTGTGTATGCAACTGATGATGAAAACCGCTTTATTCTGCACTTTCGTAACGACACCTCTGCGTTTGACGGTGAGCGAGTGGAGCAGCTAGATCGCAAAGGGGAAGTGAATAACAAGTTTAACCACTTCATCATGCAAAAGCTGGAAGCTGCTGGCATCCCGACCCAAATGGATCAACTACTGTCTGATACCGAAGCGGTGGTAAAAAAACTGGAGATGATCCCAGTAGAATGTGTGGTCCGTAATATTGCCGCCGGCTCTTTGTGTCGTCGCCTAGGCGTTGAAGAAGGCACGGCGTTGACGCCACCGACATTTGAGCTGTTTCTTAAAAATGATGCGTTGCATGACCCTATGGTCAATGAATCGCTCTGTGAGTCGCTAGGGTTTGCCACACAAGCACAACTGGAGACCATGAAAGCGCTGACCTATCAGGTTAATGATGTGCTGAAAGCTTTGTTTGCTGAAGGTGACTTGTTGCTGGTGGATTACAAACTCGAGTTTGGTGTTGACCATCAAGGTAACATTGTCCTCGGTGACGAGTTTAGCCCAGATGGCTGCCGTTTGTGGGATGCCAACACCCGAGAAAAACTGGATAAAGACCGCTTCCGTCAAGGTTTGGGTGGCGTTGTTGAAGCCTACATCGAAGTGGCGAAGCGTATCGGCCTGAACCTGTAATTTTTTGGCTTAAAAACGCAAACGTTTGCGTTTGTTTAAGAGAAAATAGCGCCATGATGGCGCTATTTTTTTGTCGATGGAGTGTCGTCGGGGTGTGTTTCGTCAGCGTCGGTTTTATCGTCAGGTTTATCTTTATATTTAAGCCCAAACTTAGCATTCGCTGTGTACTTAAGCGCCATAATATTGCTGACCACGACCGCGACCACAATCGCGATAATCACATAAGGATTGGTTAGCCATTCCATGAGTGCACCTCGCAGATGTTGGTGACATAGGTTGAATATATCCAATCTAGTTGTTCAAGAATAGCCTGCTGTCCCAGAATGGGCGCTTGCGCAATTACGTGATGCAAGCCATCTAAGGTCAAGGCATTAAGCAGAGATTGGCTGGTGGCGATATGGCTAATATGCCACGGCTCGCGCGCGACGCCTCCTTGGTCCTGCGCATAGGGGAAGAAAAATCCGTAGCGCGGCGCATGAGCGTGCAGCCAGGTTGCGAATCGGGCCTGAGGCCCATGATCGTATTCTGCTTGTGTCAGCGCTAACGATTCACCGGGTGCCAATGCCTGTCGGTCAAACACATCCAAATCCGTTCCCCAATGATGACGGCTGGTGCCCGGCAGGGCGGACCAACGCAATATTGCTCGCACTCGCTCATTATCCGTGAGGGTGTGAATGTCAATCGGTTGGCCGTGGTCGTCTAAGACCGGCTTTTCGCCTCGATATTTGCCATTCCAAATCGCCAGTTGTCTATCAAAAGACCGATGAGCACTGGCGATGGTTAGCGTAAAGCCGGCTTGATGCGCACTGTGGCGCAATGCCTCAAGGTGCTCAAGCACTTCGGGGTGCAAACAAGGCGCATTTGGCCGGGCATTGATTGGCACGAGAAATTGCGTATCTTGCCCGGTTAATTGTGCAAGGCTTAAGGTCAACGTAGGGCTTTCTCCAGCACTTTTTGGTACATGTCGGTGAGCTTTTCAAGATCGGGAATGCTGACGCACTCGTTCACTTTATGAATTGTGGCATTCACCGGACCCAGTTCAATCACTTGTGCGCCCATTTTAGCAATAAAGCGACCATCCGACGTGCCGCCTGTGGTTAACAGCTGGGGCGTTTGATGATTGACTTCTTCCACCGCTTCGACCACCGCATCGAGTAGGGTGCCTTTGTCGGTTAAAAAGGGATCGCCGCTATGGGTCCATTCAAGACGATACTCCAACCCGTGAGCATCAAGGATGGAGTAGACCCGTTGCTTGATGGTTTCGCTATCAAGCTCGGTACTAAAGCGGAAGTTAAACTGTGCATGACACTCGCCCGGGATCACATTCGCAGCCCCAGTTCCCGCTTGAATGTTAGGAATTTGAAAGCTGGTCGGAGGGAAGAAGTCGTTCCCGTTATCCCACACCGTTTGCGCGAGCTCAGTCAGGGCTGGCATGGCCTGATGCACGGGGTTATTGGCTAAGTGAGGATAGGCCACATGCCCTTGAGTGCCTTGCACATACAAATCGCCGGTGATCGATCCGCGACGGCCATTTTTGACCACATCCCCCACATGATGAGTACTCGAAGGTTCACCAACAATGCACATATCAATGATTTCACCGCGTGCGACCAGTGTATCAACCACGCGCGTCGTACCATTGATAAATGGCCCTTCTTCATCCGAGGTGATCAAAAAGGCAATCGAGCCGGGGTGGTTTGGGTTTTCAGCGACAAAACGCTCAACCGCCACCACCATTGCGGCCAGTGAACCTTTCATATCGGCGGCGCCGCGACCATGGAGATGGTCGTCAATCACCACGGCTTCAAACGGTGGCGTGTGCCACTGATCGCGCGGTCCGGCGGGCACCACATCGGTATGACCAGCAAAGGCAAATAATGGTCCTTGGGTGCCACGGCGTGCCCACAGGTTGGTGGTATCTTCAAAGACCATCGGCTCAATGGTAAAGCCCAATGCTTTTAAGCGTGCAATCATTACATCTTGGCAGCCCGCATCCTCTGGGGTGACTGATTCACGGTTAATCAAATCTTTTGCCAAAGACAGGGTAGCACTGTCAGTCATCTTAGTTTCCTTACAACGAGAATAAACGGAATATCACATTACGCAAAAATGTCAGCGAATTGGTTCTCTTTAAAGCCGAGATAGTAGCTACCCTTGTGTACGAGTAGGGGACGTTTAATGATCGCAGGGTTATCGAGCATGATGGCTATCGCACTGGCTTCATCGAGGCTGGCTTTTTGCTCATCGCTCAGTTGGCGGTAGGTCGTACCGCGTTTATTCACCAACGCTTCCCAGCCGAGCTCAGCAACGAAGGTGCGCAGCAGCGACGCGTCTAAGCCATCCTTGCGATAATCGTGATACTGATAGTCGATACCTTGGTTATCTAACCATTTCAGCGCTTTTTTTAGGGTGTCGCAGTTTTTAATGCCAAATATAGTTGTCATGATTTTTTAGGTCGTGTTTTTGCGTGATTAAAGAGTGACACTGGTTGAGAGTGAACGCAATACCTAGCGCGGGATCGATGTGCTGATGAATAGCAAGGTAGAGATCTCGTGCAGACTGTGAATTCTCCCGCTAAATACGCCTGCAGCACGTCGATTTGATGGCGTTTTGATCGAACGCAAAACCTCCTATTACCCGACATGAATAATGGGATTAATCAGAACTTTCGGAGGTTCGTATGGAACTAAATCCTGTGTTTGCACGGCGCTTGTATCTCGCCGCGCTTGTTGAAGAAATGGAACGTCCTAATGTACCGCGCTTAATTGAAGCGACGGGCTGGCCACGTCGCACCATTCAAGATGTCTTAAAGTCGCTATCGGGCTTGGGAATCGATATGACCTTTATCCAAGATGGCAAGCGCCATAATGATGGGTACTACCAGCTAAAAGACTGGGGCCCCTTCCGCCGCGACTGGGTTGAAGATAAGAAGCGCGATATTCGTTCTTATATCAACTAAGGCGACGGTGTAATGAGTTTGGTATCGCGTAAAGCCTGACGAATTGCGTCAGCGCGTCGTCGATTGGCACCAAAATCATAGTAGCCAACACGAGATGCGGAGCGCAGCGTCAGTTCTGTGCCGTGCACTGATATTTCGACGTCGTCGACAAAGCGCAGCACTGGGGTCGTGAAGGTAAAGTGGGCATAGTTATCTTGTTGAGAGATAAGCTTCGCGCCCGATAGACTGGCAATGGTGTTGACGATATCGTCAAACCGGACAGACTCACTGGTCAGGGTGAAAGGTGATAATGCAAACTTGGGTCGAGTATCCTTGCTTGATACGCAGTTAGGGCTGTCTCCACAGGCGGTAACCGGCGGCTGTTTCATGATCTTGTCTCCTGTCGAGCACCCTGTAAGCGTCAATGCCACGAGTAACCCCAATGTCCGTGTTCTTATCATTATCCCACCCATAGGTAACCAATAAAGCCAATCCAACTGATCACCAATAATAGCCAAGGTAGGCGGCTATCGCTGCGATCGCGCGCAGATGTTGTCGGTTGTGGCGGTGCGCTAGCAGTGACAGTGTCGGTGTGCTCACTCGCTTGTTTTTGTTTTTTCTTCCGAGCTTTGTCGTGTGCGCGTGCTTTGGCTTTTTGCTCTTTCTTATATTGCGCAATACCTTTCTCGATGCCTTGGGCAATCAGTTTGGTTTGGGCTTTGGTTTGCCCGGGCTTTTGTGTCGCTTTGGCCACACGCATGGCTTCTTGCTGTGTTTCAGGCGAGACAGCGGCTGCTTGTTTACCCATGTTCGCTCCGTACTGAGGATGATAAATCAGGTGAATAGAGTAACAAATTCTCATCAGGATCTTGCAGTTTTTCGGCGTGGGCGTCATGTTGGTCAATAGCGCAATGATATTGGCATACACATGGACACACTTCATCATTATGACGAGAAGGGCTTTTTAAAAGCGCCCGTAACTTATCTGATCTGTCTTATTTTATTAAGCCGTGCATGGTGGCTGCTGGCGATGGCAGGGGTTAGTCGACAGCAAGGCAGTGAATTGCTGGCACTATTTTATCCAGACAAATCTGCCTTGTACGCCAGTTTGGCGGTCGGCATGTTGCCTCTCATACTTCTGTTGTTGGTTGGCAATTGTCACCGTGCACCTTGGTGGGCTCAGCGCCTTTGGCATTGGGGCTATGCCTTAATTTGGCCGGTCTGGTGCTGGGAAGGGGCGCAGGTGCTTAGGACGTTAATGGCCACTGACGGGCAGTTTCATTGGTTGATTGCATGCCACGGATTATGGGTGGTGTGGGGGAGCTTGTATTGGTTAAGAAGCCGACGGGTGAAACGTTTTTTTTACCAATTTATCCGCGGCTTACATTTAAGCGCCACAGACAAAAATAAGTACAAAGGAGAAGTAACATGACACAGGCACAGTCCGCGATTGTCCCTGATGGTGGACCCTATGCATTGTATGTGATGCTTAAGGTCACTGACGATGCGGCCTTGGTGCTACAGCAATGTCAGCGGTTGACTGAGATTGCTAAGCAAACGCAAGAGGTCTTCGGTGATGCTCAGATGGGCGTGGCGGTCGGATTTAGCCCTGCTTTTTGTCGTGCCCACGGGTTAGCTTATCCGGAGGGCGTGACAGACTTTCGTCCCCGAGAGAGTCGCAAACATCGGGCGCCTCACACTGACTGTGATGTTTTTATTCATCTTCATGGTTTGCGGCACGATTTGAATTTCTATGTTTTTCAACAATGGTTAATGCCCATTAAGAAAGTCGTGGATGTGGTGGATGAAACAGCAGGGTTCCGCTATCTCGATGCGCGTGATATGACAGGCTTTATCGATGGCACGGAAAATCCGCAAGGCCTTGCGCGTGAAGCGGTTGCAGTGATCCCAGACGGACCGTTTGCTGGAGGTAGTGTGGCTTTGGTCCAACGCTATGTCCATGATCTACCAGCTTGGGAGCGGTTACAGCAAGCGGCACAAGAAAAGGTGATTGGACGCACCAAGCCTGACTCCATCGAACTTGAGGACATGCCGGATACATCCCACGTTGGGCGGGTGGACATCAAAGAAAACGGGGTCGGCCTGAAAATTCTTCGTCAGAGCCTGCMATACGGCAGTGTCAGTGGCGAGCATGGGCTATTGTTCCTCGCCTATTGCCAACAGCAACATCCGTTGGATGTGATGTTAGATAGCATGTTTGGTGAACGCGATGGCAAAACCGACATGATGTTAAGCTTTACCCAAGCGGTGACCGGCGCCATTATGTTTATGCCTTCACAGACCACGTTAGCGCAATATGTGGAGCGTCTTAGCCAACCCGGTGTTGCATAACGGGCAATAAAAAACGCAGCCCGGAGGCTGCGTTTTCTTATCGTCGACCAAATTTGAATTACTTGGTCACGCGCAGTACAGGTGTTTCACCCACAGTGACGGCACCAGAAAGCTTAGTCAGCTCTTTGATCTCGTCCATGTTAGAGATAACAACCGGTGTTAGCGTTGATTTAGCTTTTTCTTCCAGCATGCCCAAGTCAAACTCGATCACGGTGTCGCCCGCTTTCACTGTTTGGCCTTCTTCTGCAATACGCTTAAAGCCTTCGCCTTTCAGCTCAACGGTATCAATACCGAAGTGAACGAAAAGCTCAACGCCATCTTCAGACTCGATAGAGAAAGCGTGGTTGGTTTCGAAAATCTTACCGATAGTACCGTTTACAGGTGCTACCATTTTGTCGCCTGAAGGCTTGATTGCAATGCCATCACCGACGATTTTCTCAGCAAACACAACATCAGGCACGTCTTCAATGTTGACGATCTCACCCGATAATGGGGCGATAATTTCAATAGCACTTGCGTCGTTGCTGTCTTCAGACACCAACTTCTTCAGTTTGTCGAACAGACCCATAGTGTTGCTCCTAAGCAGTAATTCTTTGCTGATTGTATATTAGCAGACGGTTTTTTCCGCAATAAATTTTTCGACATAGGCTTCGATTTCTGCCGCAGTTGGCAGATTGAGGGCTGTGTCGGCCATCGCTTTCACATCAGCAAAGTTGGCATTACGGATAATCTTCTTGATGCGAGGGATAGAGATGGCACTCATACTGAACTCATCCAGGCCCATACCCATCAATAGTAACGTTGCTTTCTCATCCCCTGCAAGTTCTCCGCACATTCCGGTCCATTTACCTTCGGCATGTGAGGCATCAATCACTTGCTTGATAACCGTCAATACTGCCGGTGACAGCGGATTGTACAAGTGAGAAATCAGTTCGTTGCCACGATCGACAGCCAGGGTGTACTGGGTCAAATCGTTGGTTCCGATGCTGAAGAAGTCGACTTCTTTAGCAAGGTGATGCGCAATGGCGGCGGCTGCTGGTGTTTCTACCATCACACCGATTTCTAGTGACTCATCAAAGGCGAGGCCTTCTTCACGCAGCTCAGCTTTGTAGGTCTCTAGCGCGGTTTTCAGCTCACGGATTTCTTCAACAGAGATGATCATTGGGAACATCACGCGGACTTTACCGTGTGCAGATGCACGCAAAATAGCACGGAGTTGGTCACGCAGAATTTCACGACGATCCAAGCTGATACGCACTGCACGCCAACCCAAGAATGGGTTCATTTCGTCAGGCAGGTCCATGTATGGCAGGTCTTTATCGCCACCAATGTCCATGGTACGGATGATCACTGGATGACCATCAACCGCCTCAGCGACCGCTTTGTACGCTTGATACTGTTCTTCTTCGGTAGGCAGTGAATCACGGTCCATAAATAGGAACTCGGTGCGGTAAAGACCGACACCTTCACCACCGTTACGGTTGACACCGTCACAGTCTTTGACAGTACCTACGTTACCGCAGACTTCAACTTGGTGACCGTCCAGCGTAATGGCAGGCAAATCTTTCAATTTCGCCAGCTCAGCTTTTTCCGCTTGGTACTGATCGCGAATGGCTTTAAATTTCGCCAACTCGTCTTCAGATGGGTTCACAACAATCTTGTTGTTTACGGCATCCAGTACCAGCATGTCGCCATTTTTAATTTTCGCAGTCGCATCGTTAGTACCCACCACGGCTGGAAGCTCAAGTGAGCGTGCCATAATCGAGGTGTGAGACGTACGTCCGCCAATGTCTGTGATAAAGCCCAGCACATGGTTCAGGTCGATTTGCGCCGTTTCAGAAGGCGTTAAATCGTTGGCGACCAAGATCACTTGCTCGTTAATTGCACTGAGAGACACCATGTTGATGCCTAGCGCGTTTTTCACRAAGCGTGAACCTATATCACGTATGTCGGCGGCGCGCTCTTTCAGATAATCGTCGTCGAGTGACTCAAGCGTCACCGCTTGTTCTTCRATMACGCTGTAGATGGCGTGGTCGGCGGTTGCTAGGTTTGACTTGATGAAGCTGACAATTTCTTCTTCCAGCTCTTCATCTTCTAGCAGCATGATGTGACCTTCGAAGATGGCTTCTTTCTCTTCGCCGAAGGTTTCCCTTGCTTTGTCTTTGATCGCTTCAAGTTGCGTCTTAGACTTTTCGCGAGCATCCAATACGCGCTGAATTTCTTGATCGACTTGAGACGCGGCAATCTTGTTTTTATTGATTACAACGTCTTCTGCTTGCAGCAGCAGTGCTTTACCGAAAGCAATACCAGGTGATGCCAGGATGCCTGAAATCATAGCTTTACCTTACGTTTACCAAACTTAAAACCGATAGAAAAAGAGCCGGATTACTCCAGCGTGCTTGCGCACCTTCAGCAGAGATAGTCACCATGGTGCCTTTGGTCAAGCCAAGGGTTTGAAGTTTGAACAGGCTTTTTGCGCTCGCGCTTTTACCGTTAGACTCAACAGTGATGTCAGCATCATAGGCTTTCGCATCTTTCACGAACTGCGCTGCTGGACGAGTGTGTAGGCCGTTTTCTGCAGTAATTTCAACTTGCTTCTTATACATGATTCACCCCGTATCTCTATTTTTTTAAATCTATGTATTAAATCTAAGATTAGCTTAACCGCTGACGGGCATTTTCGCTATCCGTTGGCGTTAACCTAACCAAGAAATTGACCGTATAGCTTAATCCATGTCAATTTCCTGTCATCTTTTTGCCGTTTTTGACCTTCCGCTCATCAGGTGATGTCGCTTTTATTTTGATGCGGAAAATAAAAAGGCAGACGTTTTTTACTAAAGCTTAATATAAAAATCAAACAAAAAAGGCCCGATGTGGGCCTTTTGTCAGGGGGAGGTAAATGTGCTTTACGCACTAACCTGCTGTTACTGTTCGTTTTCTAGCTCGGTAAACATGCCTGCGAATAGCGGTGAGCTGAGATAACGTTCTGCAGCACTTGGCAAAATTGTGACGATCTTCTTGTTTGCAAACTCAGGAAGCTCAGCAATTTTGTTGGCAGCGACCACAGCCGCACCTGATGAAATACCGGCCAAAATGCCTTCTTCTTCCATCAGACGACGTGCCATTTCGATGGCTTCATCTGAGGTGACGGAAACCACTTTGTCGATCAGGCTGACATCCAAGTTTTTAGGAACAAAGCCCGCGCCAATGCCTTGAATTTTGTGAGGGGCAGGTTGCACATCTTCACCGGCCAAAGTTTGTGCAATCACAGGCGACTCTGCAGGCTCAACGGCGACGGTCGTGATCGCCTTACCTTGGGTGTTTTTGATGTAGCGGCTAACACCGGTCAGTGTTCCGCCGGTACCGACACCCGCAACAAACACGTCAATCTCACCATCTGTATCGTCCCACAGCTCAGGTCCCGTGGTCTTTTCATGAATTTCAGGGTTAGCAGGGTTATCGAACTGTTGCAGCATTAGGTATTTGCCGGGCTCTGCGGCCATGATTTCTTCTGCTTTTGCGATCGCTCCTTTCATGCCTTTCGGCGCTTCGGTCAGCACCAGCTTCGCGCCCAGCGCTTTAAGCAGCTTACGACGCTCTAAGCTCATCGACTCAGGCATCGTTAGGGTGAGTTTATAACCCCGTGCGGCGGCAACATAAGCGAGTGCAATCCCCGTGTTACCACTGGTCGGTTCAATCAGCTCAATACCGGGTTTCAAGGTGCCTTTTTTCTCGGCGTCCCAAATCATGTTGGCGCCGATTCGGCACTTGACGCTGAAGCTCGGGTTACGCGCTTCGATTTTGGCGAGCACGTTTGGCTTAGCTACGCGATTGAGGCGAACCAGCGGGGTATTACCGATAGTTTGTGTGTTGTCTTCGTAAATCTTACCCATTGTATCGTTCCTTCATGACACCGATTAGTTTGGCTATAAGCATATCTCTGATGCCTGTTTTGAAAAGGATCAGTTGGTTATATCTTATTGTGACATCGACCAATATATGATTGGCAAATAGAAGAAAAGCCCACTGAAATTGTGAGCTTTTCTCTCTGAGCGTAGAGGCTTTTGGGTAAGGTCACAACCAGCTAGTAACGCCCGAGTCGTGACTTATAAGTGTCGACCCATAATGCAGTGGCGCCACATACGGCAGCAGGCATAACTAACAGGTTCAGGACTGGCGTCATGGTAAACAGCATCACCACAGCCCCAAAGCTGAGTGATGTGCCTCTGCGTTGTTTCAGGCTGTCGCGCATGGTGGGGAAGGCCACCTTGTGGTTATCAAACGGATAGTCACAATATTGAATGGCCATCATCCAAGCACTGAATACAAACCACAACACAGGACCGAGTGTTTGGCCTAAGGCGGGGATCCRTAATAGCAGCAGCAATCCCAGCGCCTTGGGAATGTAGTACATCAGTTTTTGCCATTCGCGTTTCATTACCCGTGGCAGATCTTTAACCACATCGAGCATGCCGTCATTGGGCGAGGGGGCGCCGGTCAGCTTGGCCTCTAAATGTTCCGCCAATAAACCGTTGAATGGTGCTGCAATCCAGTTAGCTAAAGTGCTAAAGAAGTAGGAAAACACCACTAAGATAGCAATCACGACCAGCGGCCAAAGCACAAACGACAGCCAAGACAGCCATTCTGGGAGGGTCGCAAGCCAAGTATCAATCCAATCGCCAAATTGAGACAACAAATAAGCAAATGCGCCGCCCATCAATAACACATTGACGATAATCGGGATCACGACAAAACGCCGTAATCCCGGCGTCAGCATTAGTGAAAAACCTTGTAACAAATAGCCAGCCCCGCTTCGAGGCTGAGGATGAACACGGTGGGTCATGACATCTCCTTTTTGATTTGTGGTTATACTACTGGCCCAACCGAGGTGCTGACAACGGTCAAATGCGTGGAAACTTTACGCATTTCTGTCGCTGTATTCGYTAAATTCTCTCCAACTTTTGATACAGTTAACTAAGTTGACCGATTACGCATTGCGTTAGTCAATGTGGCCCGCTTATGATCGACAAAGCGTTTGCGTATCTGCGCACGCTATGCCATAAGCTAATCAATACGCTGAACAAACACAGATTTGAGAATCGACGATGCAGGAATTGCGCCTTGTACTGATTGTTTTGGGAGCATTAGCAATTGCAGCTTTGCTGTTGCATGGCCTCTGGACCAATAAGAAAGAAAAGAGCACCAAGTTTGGTGAAAAGCCGCTGGGAAAATTGGATGACAGCAAAGACGACCAAGGGTTTGATCAAGACGGGATAGGCGCAGTCCGAGTCGTCAAAAGCGCCTCTGGTGACAATCCTAAACCCAGCCGCAAAGAGCCAGCGGTTAGTTTTGGTGATAAACCCGATGTCGACCCCTTATTCGCCGACGAATCGGCGAAGACAGACCCCGTCGAGCCTGCTTTTCCATCCATGTCGGCAGCTGACGATGCCCCTGAGCCTGCCGCTAGCGAGCAATCCGCCGCGCCATTTACCGCCCATCAAGCAGAAGACGGTGAGGATACTGCGCCGGTCAGTGATGACACGCCGCAACCAGACACTGCCGAGCATGACGCTGAGCAAAATGATGCCGCTGAGACGGAAGATGAAACTGAAGTGCTTGTTTTGCATGTTCATGCCAACAACAATGCCATTTTCAACGGTCTTGAGTTAACCAACAGCCTTGAACAGCATGGTCTGCGCTTTGGTGATATGGGGATTTATCACCGTCATTCCGATCCGTCAGGCACAGGCAAGGTGCTGTTTAGTGTCGCGAACATGGTAAAACCAGGCACCTTTGATATCGGTCATATTGATGGCTTTGAAACGCCGGGAATTAGCTTCTTTATGACTCTGCCTTGTTATGGTGAGCCGGAACAAAACTTCAAACTGATGCTACAAACCGCACAGCAGATTGCCGATGAGCTTGGCGGGCTGGTGCTTGACGATGCGCGCGCCATGATGACGCCGTCTCGCCTTGACGAGTACCGAGAGCGGGTTAAAGCCTTCTCTGCATAGGTCGAAGTTGGTCGGTGATTGTTCATCGGCCAACCACCTGCTCGCACACATCTCCATCTTCGCCGTTAATACGTATATACTTGCCTGTCACTCAATCAGTCACAACAGATCAATCATGGCTTACAGCAAAGAACAACTGGATGCGTTGAAGCATCAGCTTAACTACCATGCCTATCGTTACTATGTCGAAGACAGCCCTGAGCTGCCGGATGCGGAGTACGATCGTTTAATGCAAACGTTGCTGGCCATTGAAGCTGAGCATCCTGAATGGGTGACGGCTGATTCGCCGAGTCAACGTGTGGGTGGCGCACCGCTTAGCGCATTTGAGACAGTGACCCACGAGTTGGCGATGTTATCTTTGGGCAATGCCTTCAGTGATGACGATCTGGCTGACTTTGAACGCCGTGTTAAAGACAGACTCGGTAATGGTGAGCCGGTCACCTATACCTGTGAGCCAAAACTTGATGGCTTAGCGGTTAGCTTGATTTACGAAAATGGTGTCTTGGTCCAAGCTGCGACCCGAGGCGATGGCACCACAGGTGAAAACATCACCCACAATGTGAAAACGATTCGTAACGTCCCGTTGACGTTGCAGGCGGGAGATTGGCCGACGCGCCTTGAGGTGCGCGGTGAAGTCTTTATGCCTAAAGCGGGCTTTGAAGCACTGAATGAAGCGGCCCTCAAGCGAGGGGATAAAACCTTTGCCAACCCGCGCAATGCTGCCGCTGGTAGTCTGCGTCAACTGGACCCTAAAGTTGCCGCCAGCCGTCCGCTTAGTTTTTACGCCTATGCCGTTGGCATTATGTCGACACCGTTTGGCGAAGGGCAGTTCCAACGCCTGCAAAAGCTTAAACAGTGGGGGCTAGCGCTTAGCCCTGAAGTCAAACAGGTGACGGATTTAGCTGGCGTCAAACGCTACTACCAAGACATCTTAGCCCGGCGTGATGCATTGCCCTATGAAATTGACGGGGTGGTGATAAAAGTCGACAGCATTGAAAGTCAGCAAACCTTAGGCTTTGTTGCGCGCGCTCCCCGCTGGGCGATTGCTTATAAATTCCCGGCTCAAGAAGAAATTACCACCCTCAACGATGTTGAGTTCCAAGTGGGACGGACAGGAGCCATCACACCGGTCGCAAAACTGGCACCTGTTTTTGTCGGGGGCGTGACAGTCAGCAATGCGACCTTACACAATGGCGATGAAATTGAGCGTTTAGGGGTTCATATCGGAGATACCGTGGTGATCCGTCGCGCAGGGGATGTGATCCCACAAGTGGTCGGTGTGGTAGAAAGCCGCCGTCCTGAACATGCGCAGCCGATTGTTTTTCCAACAGCCTGTCCTGTCTGTGATTCTGCGGTCACTCGTGTTGAGGGTGAGGCCGTAGCGCGTTGTACCGGCGGGTTAATTTGCCTTGCGCAACGTAAAGAAGCCATCAAGCATTTCTCCTCGCGTAAGGCGATGGATATTGATGGCCTCGGTGATAAAATCGTTGAGCAGCTGATTGAAAAAGAGCTGATCCATACTCCCGCAGATCTGTTTCGCCTCACGGCGGGCCGTGTCACTGCCTTGGATAGAATGGGGCCAAAATCAGCACAAAATCTGATTGATGCGCTAGAAAAAGCCAAAGCGACCACCTTGCCTCGATTTATTTATGCGTTGGGGATCCGTGAGGTTGGCGAAGCCACGGCACAAAATCTGGCCACACATTTTAAAACCCTCGACGCGCTGCGCGCCGCGGATGAAGAAGCCTTGATTGCTGTCCCTGATGTTGGGACGATTGTGGCGGGCCATATTGTTCGCTTCTTTGCCGAGCCCCATAACCAAGATGTGTTGGATGCACTGTTGGAAACTGGGATCCACTGGTCGGAAGTGGCCCAACAAACGGATGCGCAAGCACAGCCTTTGGCGGGAAAAACCATCGTGTTGACTGGTACCTTGTCGCAAATGTCGCGCACGGATGCAAAAGCCGCGCTGCAAGCGTTAGGGGCTAAAGTGACCGGAAGCGTATCGGCGAAAACAGATATCTTGATTGCCGGTGAAGCCGCTGGCTCGAAACTGACCAAAGCGCAAGATTTAGGTGTGACCGTGTTAGATGAAGACGGCATGCTGGCATTGATCAACCAATAAATACCGCGAGGCTTCGGGGGAATCCCGTGGCCTCGATTGTGGAATTTACCTGTACTGGTAAACTAACTGTCACTCATCATTCTCACCACTGGGATAGGGATCCTAATGACTATCAAAACCCGCTTTGCCCCCAGCCCAACCGGCTTTTTGCACGTGGGCGGTGCGCGTACAGCACTCTATTCTTGGCTAGCAGCACGCAGCCAAGGCGGTCAATTTGTATTGCGTATTGAAGATACTGATCTTGAGCGTTCAACCCAAGAGGCCATCGACGCCATCTTAGAAGGGATGGAATGGTTGGGTTTAACGTGGGATGAAGGTCCATATTATCAAACCAAGCGTTTTGACCGATATAACCAGCTTGTTGACCAACTTTTGGCGGAAGACAAAGCCTATAAATGCTATGCCCCGAAAGAGCTGCTCGATGAGATCCGTGAGCAACAAAAAGCAGACGGTCTTAAGCCACGCTACGACGCTGATCATCCAAAAGTGATTGAAGCGAATCAAAACGCCAAGGCGGATGACCCGCATGTGATCCGTTTCCGCAACCCGAAAGAGGGTAAGGTTGTCTTTGACGACAAGATCCGCGGCCGTATTGAAATTGCGAACAGTGAACTGGATGATCTGATTATCCGCCGTACCGACGGCAGCCCAACCTACAACTTCTGTGTGGTTGTGGATGACTGGGATATGGGGATCACCCAAGTTGTGCGTGGTGAAGACCACATCAACAACACCCCACGTCAGATCAATATCTACAAAGCGCTGGGCGCACCGGTTCCTGAGTTTGCGCATTGCTCGATGATCCTTGGTGACGACGGTGCGAAACTGTCTAAGCGCCACGGTGCGGTCAGCGTTATGCAATATCGCGATCAGGGCTTCTTGCCTCATGCGTTGCTGAACTATTTGGTGCGCTTGGGCTGGTCACATGGTGACCAAGAAATTTTCTCGCTCGATGAGATGATTGAACTGTTTAGCCTTGAAGCGATCAGCAAGTCAGCCTCAGCGTTTAACACTGAAAAACTGCTGTGGTTGAACAATCACTACATCAAGCATGCCGATCCGCAAGAGGTCGCGCAGCACCTGCAGTGGCACCTCGATCAAGCTGGTATCGACATTAGCCAAGGCCCGGCCATCACCGACGTGATCCAGCTGGTCGGCGAGCGTTGTCATACCTTGGTAGAGCTGGCGGAGCAAAGCCGTTACTTCTATCAAGACTTTGATGAGATCGATCCAGCGGCGGCGAAAAAGCACCTGCGTCCGGTGGCACTAGAGCCATTACAAGTGGCGAAAGGCAAAATTGAAGCGCTGCAAGACTGGAGCGTGGAAGCCTTAAAAGCGGTGATCGCCGATACCTGTACCGATTTGGATGTGGGTATGGGCAAAGTGGGTATGCCATTGCGTGTTGCGGTCACCGGTGGTGGTCAGTCGCCTTCTGTGGATGCGGTCATGCACCTGATTGGTAAAGACCGTGTGGTCGCGCGTATTGAGCAAGCGATTAAGCTTGTTGAAGCGCGTGCGGCGCAAGGTTAATCAACACAACCACCTTAGGTGGGAAAATCCAAAAGGGCGCTTCGGCGCCCTTTTTCGATCGGGGATTAGTGCGAGCCTTCTTCCATCTGCGCACTGTCAACAATATGGTTTTCGCCCATTTTACGTGGCAACACAAGGTTGAGCACAATCGCGACCAGACCACACAGGCTAATGCCTTGTAAGCTGAAATCGCCGATGCCAAAGGCCATGCCGCCAATACCAAAGACCAAGGTCACGCCGACAATCGCGAGGTTGCGAGAGTCATGTAGATCGACTTGATTGCGGATCAGGGTATTTAATCCCACCGTCGCGATAGAGCCGAATAACAAGATCATGATCCCGCCCATGACAGGCAAAGGAATGGTCAGTAACACCGCGCCCAGCTTACCGACAAAGGCCAACACAATCGCCGTTAATGCAGCATAGGTCATAATCACTGGGTTAAACGCTTTGGTGAGCATCACGGCACCGGTGACTTCGCTGTACGTGGTGTTAGGTGGTGCACCGAACAAAGACGCGGCAATGGTCGCGGCACCGTCACCTGCCATGGTGCGGTGAAGACCGGGTTTTTTCAGGTAGTCTTTGCGGGTGACATTCGAAATCGCCAGCATATCGCCCACATGCTCAACAGCGGGAGCGATCGCCACGGGGATCATGAATAAGATAGCGTTGATATTAAATTCAGGCAGTGTAAAGGCGGGCATGGCGAACCAGCTTGCTTGAGTCACAGCGCTGAAATCGACCACACCCATGATGAGGCTGGCGATATATCCCACCACGATACCCGCCAAGATCGGCACCAACTTAAAGAAGCCTTTAGCAAACACACTGATCACTATGGTGGTCAGCAGCGATAGCAACGAAATCCAAATCGCAACATCACCGGCGATAATTTGCGTGCCGCCATCGCCGCTTTTCCCCAACGCCATATTGACCGCGGTTGGCGCAAGCCCCAGACCAATCACCATAATGACAGGACCCACCACCACAGGTGGCAACAACTTGTGAATAATGTCGACGCCTTTGACACGGATAATGCCGCCCATAATCAGGTAAACCACCCCAGCCGCCATTAGACCGCCCATGGTAGCGGGAATACCAAAGTTGTTAACACCGTAAAGAATGGGAGCGATAAAAGCGAAAGAAGAGGCGAGGAAAATGGGGACGGAGCGACGGGTGATAAGTTGAAAAATCAGGGTTCCAATACCGGCACCAAAGAGGGCCACATTGGGGTCAAGCCCGGTTAATAATGGCACCAATACCAATGCGCCAAATGCAACAAATAGCATCTGTGCGCCTTGTAAAACTTGCATCATAGTCTCACCTCCAAAAAAAATCGCGAGATGTTAGCACAAAGCCAAGATGTGATGCTTGTCATATTTATCAATGTGAGATCGGTAGCAAAAAACCAATGTAACGGATTGCACTTTAGTGGCGAGACCCAGCGCGCTGAGAGGACTATGTGAGCCAGCGGTTAGGAATCTGGTCTTTTTTAGGTAAGAGCATTGCTGAGAGAGGACAAGAGCGCTTATGATCCCAACATCCCATCAATCAATGTGGAAAAACTATGATCCGATTTGTAATGGCCATGATGGCTATGCTGTGGCTACCCAGTGCCTTTGCCAGTAATTTGTACCATGCAAGCGTACCGTTAGATAACGGCGCTCAAACATCGCAACAAGCGGCTAAGCAACAAGGCTTGCTGGATGTGTTGGTCAAAGTCTCGGGACAACGTGACATTGCCGATAATCCCAGTGTGCAGAATCGTCTTAATGATGTGGATGGTTTAATCACCCAGTTAGGGTATGGTGAAACGGCGCGTACGGAGAACAATGAATCGGTACGGACCCTTGAAGTGGGCTTTGATAGCCAGCAAGTGCAAGCGCTGCTGCGTGATGCGGGGTTGCCTTTATGGGGTACGCCGCGTCCGTCCGTTTTAGTATGGCTGGTGGACGATCGTGGTGCTGAACGCGAGATTGTGTGGGAACAAAGCGATGTGGCTTTGGTTGACGCCTTGCGAGATAGTGCTGCCAAGCGTGGTTTGCCCGTATTGGTGCCGGTGGGTGATTTTGATGATCTGATGGCTATCTCTGCCAGTGATCTTTGGGGAGGCTTTATTGGTCCGGTTAGCGACGCAAGTCAGCGCTATCAAGCGGACGGCATTGTGATTGCCAAACTGATCCCGCAGGGCATACGTTGGCAATTCTTCCCCGATGCGAGCGACTTGCAAGTCGATCAACAGCGCGGGCAAGGTGACAGCGCGGCCATGATCAATGCGGTTGCCGATTATTATGCGACCCGTACTGCCGTGGTGTTTGATCAAAATGATGACAGTCAAGCGGTGACGTTGGCGATTGCAGGCGTACAAGGTGGTGATGATTATGTCCAGCTAGAGCGTACATTAGCGGGATTAAATGCGCTACAAAGCGCACACCTAGCGGAGCTCGAAGGAGATGCGTTGCGATTTACGGTACGTTTAGCTGCGTCACAACAAGCACTAATTAACGAGCTGACCGCGAATCGCGAAATCCGTCTTATGACTCCGCAAGAACGTCTCGATTATGCGGGTAGTGAGAAGATGGAAACGTCACCACAGCAGCCAGCCGGTTCAGCATTAGATAGCTCGGACGAGGGCGTTCGACTCAACAATGAGCCGACACTCGAAGGAGATGTTTTGGCTGAGGATGACACGACACTGTGGTTTGTTTGGCAGTCTTCGTAACCGCATGCGACACACGAATAGAAAGGCCAGCGTATGACGCTGGCCTTTTCCGTTTAAGATAGATGGTTCATCGCTGCGACTACCAGTTGGCCGGGCTAAATTGCTGACCTGCAAGTGCCGCTTCGACCATCAGGCCACCCTTAGCATGGGTAAAGACAGTCAGACCATTAACGTAATAGGCTTTTGATTGACGGTTGCTGGCTGACGCCGAGGTGCCTGCGGTGCCGGCTTGCGCAGAGGCGCCTTCGGTTAAGGCAGTCGCGGAGGCTTGTGCGCCCAGCTCTACTTGTCCTTTCATAAAGCGGTCATACGCGGCTTGATCTTCAAAAAAGACGATTTCGCTGAAGGCTTGTCCGCCAAAAGTAAGACCGACCGACACTTGCTTTAACTCAGCTGCACTGACCGGCTGACCTTGGTGGTAGACCACGCCCTTACCGTATGCGCCGCCCACCCAAAAGCCGCCTTTACCGACTGAAGGAAACACGGCATAGCCATAGGCGTTATCAAAAAAGGGTTGGGTTTGCGGATATTGATAAAACTGATCGCGTGCCAGGTTTGCTTGGCTAATTTGATCCTGCTGAGAATGGGTAGCACAGCCCACTAGGGCGGTCAGTGCCACTAACGCCATGCTCAACCATACATAAGAACGACGTAACATGTTTTTATCCCTCTTCGTCATCAAAGTGAGTCTTTCACATAACACGGTACGTCAGTTTAGGCGGACAAATGTCAGGCGCGTGTGGAAATTTTCCGTGGGGTGCGATGACAAGGCTGGCCGCGATATCGCCAGCCAATAAGCCCACTTATCATCACCCAAATCCAAAGCGGGGTATTACCCCATTGACGATAGGGGGTGAGACCCACAGTGCTGGTGACAGTGGTGGTAAGCACACCGGTTTCAAACTGCGGGAGGGATTGCTGAATATTGCCGCGTGCATCCATAATCGCAGTCACACCATTATTGGTGGCACGAATGACCGGCAAGCCAAACTCACGCGCGCGCATCCGCGCAATTTCTAAATGCTGCAATGGGCCAATTGAGCGGCCAAACCATGCATCATTCGATAAAGTGATAATCGCGTTACTGTCCGGCGTCAAGTTGGCGCGAATTTGCGCTGGAAACGCAATTTCGTAGCAAAGCGCCGTAATGTAGGCCAAGCCATTGGCCGGCAATGCAGGCTGTATGGCCTCGCCCGGTGAGAACGAAGACATGGGCAAATTAAATAAAGGCGCAAGCGGACGCAGTAACGATTCAAAGGGAACGAATTCACCAAACGGGAGCAAATGATGCTTGCTGTATTGCTTCGGCGCAGGATACTGATAGCTAGGCGTATCAGCGCCAACCGCAATCACATTATTAAAATATTGCCCTGCCGCATTTTGGTCTAACACGCCGGTAATGACCGTGGTGTGGTTATTTTTCGCGGCGGTATCCAATTGCTCAAAAAAGCGTGGTAAGTCACGCTCTAATGCCGGAATGGCCGCTTCTGGCCAGATCACCACATCGCTATCCCAATGTTGGCGGGTGAGATCTAGGTACTTCATTAAGGTTGGCCAGCGTTGATCGGGACGCCACTTTAACGCTTGGGGAATATTGCCTTGGATCAGTGAAACCGTTTGTTGTTTCTCAGGATGTGCTTCAACCCACTGGATGGTGTTAAGTCCGTAGGCACACGCGGATAAGCCAGCGATCGCCGCGAGACCAGCTAACTGCTTGCGTCCTTGCCAAGCGCCCCATTTGGGCGTGATTAAAGTCGCCAACCCTGCCATTAGCACCAGCAGCCAAGTGATGCCTTGCACACCGAGCACTGGCGCCACGCCAGCTAAAGGACTATCAATTTGGCTGTATCCGGGCCACAGCCACGGGAAACCGGTGAAGACCCAGCCTCGTAACCCATCGGCCATCAGCCATAGGCTAGGCGCAAGAATTAGCCATTTAATCGCGGCATGGCGTACCGAGCAGCGCGCTAACACACCGGCGAATAACGCGGGATACAACGAAAGATACATTACCAGCAGCGCCATTAAGGACAAGCCTGCTATGGCGGGCATACCTCCAAAATGATCGATACTGACATACACCCAGCTGACGCCGGTGGCAAATTGACCCAGCCCCCAGCAAAAGCCGAGCAAACTGGCCTTTTGGGGAGAGGCGGATTGGAGCAACAGGAATAGACCCCAAAGCGATACCGGCATTAGCAGCCAGTAAGAGAAGGGGGCAAAGGCAAGGGTGGCACTGGCACCAAGCAGGGCAGCCGCGAGGGGCTGCCCAATTTGACGCACAATGTGATTAATCGCTTTCACTTTGAGGTTCGCTACTGTCAGGAATGGTGACTTGTAGCTGAATGATACGACGGCTGTCTGCCGAGGTCACCTTAAAGTGGAAATGTTCGATATCCACTTCCTCGCCGCGATCGGGCAGATGGCCAAAGCTGGTCATAACCAAGCCGCCAATGGTGTCTACCACATCGTCTTGGAACTGACTGCCGAAGTGTGTATTAAAGTCTTCTAACGTGGTCAGTGCTTTTACCGCAAAGGTATGGCGGCTTAGCTGACGGATTTCTTGTTCGTCGTCCTCGTCGTACTCATCTTCGATTTCGCCAACGATTTCTTCCAAGATATCTTCAATGGTGACCACGCCCGATACACCGCCAAATTCATCGATCACGATCGCCATGTGGTAGCGTTCTTCTTGGAACTCTTTGAGTAACCGGTCAACGCGTTTACTCTCGGGTACCACCACGGCAGGGCGTAACACTTTCTCGATATCGAAGTTTTCGGCATCTGGGCGCAAATAGCGCAGCAGATCTTTCGCAAGTAAGATGCCTTCAACATGGTCTTTGTCATCGCTGATCACAGGATAACGCGAGTGTTGGGCATCAATGATGATATTAATGATCGCTTCCAAAGACTGCGATCGTTCAACGGTTACCATCTGCGAGCGGGGGATCATGATATCTCGAACACGCATGTCGGAGATTTGCATTACACCTTCCAGCATGTCTCTTGTGTCATGGTCGATCAGGGCGTTTTGCTCTGAATCGCGGAACACATCCACCAGTTCCTGTCTGTCTTTAGGATCAGCTTGGAAAAACTGTCCTAGCCGCTCGAAGAAGGTCTTCCTACTCGGACCGTCTGCGTTTTGCGAATTATCGTCGTTCATTCAAATTCATTCAGTTAGTTAACGCTCAATGAAGTCGTTCGCATAGGGATCTGGCACCCCCATGGTAGCTAAAATGTCACGCTCTAAGGCTTCCATTTGCTCGGCTTCATCATCCTCAATATGGTCGTAACCAAGCAGGTGTAAGCTGCCATGCACGACCATGTGTGCCCAGTGATCCATCAGTCGCTTGCCTTGTTGTTCAGCTTCACGCTCAACCACTTGGCGGCAAATGATCAGATCGCCGAGCAAATCAATGTCGATACCGGGAGGGGCATCGAACGGAAACGATAACACATTTGTGGGTTTATCTTTGCCACGATAATCGCGATTCAAGCTCTGGCTCTCACCTTCGTCAACCAGACGAATCGTGACTTCCGCTTGTTCACGCGCGTTGCGTACGGCGTGTTCAAACCAAGCTTGGAGCTGATCATCACTGGGCAACCCGTCAGTATTATCACACGCCAGCTGAACATCCACGTAATAACTCATGATTGTTCCTGCGATTGGCTGTGTTCAGTATTCATTTGTGCTTCGCGTGCCTCACGACGACGCGCTTCGGCTTCTTTGCGTGCACGCGCATCTTCCGCTTCCCATTTATCATAGGCTTGAACAATACGTGTCACCACGGGGTGGCGAACCACGTCGTCAGCTTGAAAGAAGTGGAAGCTGATTTCTTTGACATCAGAAAGCACTTCAATCGCATGACGTAAGCCTGATTTCGCGTTGCGTGGCAAATCCACTTGTGTCACATCACCGGTGATCACAGCGCGCGAATTAAAGCCTATCCGAGTCAGGAACATTTTCATTTGTTCCACCGTCGTGTTTTGGCTTTCATCGAGAATAATAAAAGCGTCATTGAGGGTACGGCCACGCATATAGGCCAGCGGCGCGACTTCAATCACGTTACGGTCAATCAGCTTTTCAACGCGCTCAAAGCCAAGCATTTCAAACAAGGCATCGTACAAAGGGCGCAGGTAAGGATCGACTTTTTGGCTGAGATCGCCGGGCAAAAAGCCCAGTTTTTCACCGGCCTCTACGGCAGGACGTGTCAGCAAAATACGGCGAATTTCTTGGCGCTCAAGTGCATCAACCGCCGCTGCGACCGCCAAGTAGGTTTTACCGGTTCCCGCCGGACCAATACCAAAGGTAATGTCATGGCTAACCATGTTAGCAATATATTGCGCTTGGTTTGGCGTACGCGGTTTGATCACCCCTTTTTTGGTTTTGATATTAATCTCTTTACCGTATGGGATGCTTGATTCGGTGGTTTGCTCGAGTACGCCCGATTCTTTGATTGCCAAGTGAATGGCTTCCGGCTCAATGTCTGGGTAGCTGCCACGCACTGGGGCAGTATCAACATACAAATGCTTGAGAATATCTACCGCGGCATTCGCGGTATGTGGCTTGCCAACAATCGAAAACGCATTGTGTCTGTGATTAATTTCCACACCCAAGCGGCGTTCTAATTGTTTGATATTGTCGTCAAACGGGCCACAAAGATTGGCAAGTCGGGTGTTATCGGCTGGCTCTAAAGTAAGATCAAGAGTGATAATTTTAGACAAGGTTATCCTCGCTTTAGGCGCCGGCTTCCCGGCGCCTTTGAATCGATGAACTCCTTAAGGAGTATATACACCAACGCCAAGCTCGTTTTCATTACGTGTTTTCGCCATGATTTCGGTTGGCGAGACGGCGACACGCAGGTCCATATCTTTTTCAGTACGAACCAGCTCACCGCGGAGCGAGTTTGGCATCACTTCAGTAATTTTGACGTCAACAAATTGGCCAATCAAATCGACAGAGCCTTCAAAGTTAACGACACGGTTGTTTTCGGTACGGCCGCGTAGCTCCATCAGATTCTTACGAGATGGGCCTTCAACCAGAATACGTTGCTCCGTGTTGAGCATCAGGCGTGAGTAACGCATCGCTTGGCTGTTAATTTGTTGCTGCAGGCGGTACAGACGTTCTTTTTTCACTTGCTCTGGGGTGTCGTCAGGCATATCGGCGGCTGGCGTCCCAGGGCGTGGTGAATACACAAAACTAAAGCTCATATCGAAGTCGATATCCGTGATCAGCTTCATGGTCGCTTCAAAGTCTTGGTCCGTTTCACCCGGGAAGCCGACGATAAAGTCAGAGCTGATGGTAATATCAGGGCGCGCTTGACGCAGCTTACGAATTTTCGACTTATATTCGATAGCGGTGTGCGGACGCTTCATCATAGTCAGAATACGGTCCGAACCACTTTGCACCGGCAAGTGGAGGAAACTCACCACTTCTGGCGTATCACGATACACCTCGATGATATCGTCAGTAAACTCAACCGGATGGCTGGTGGTGTAGCGAATACGGTCAATGCCATCGATCGCGGCCACATAACGCAGCAGTTCGGCAAAGGTACAAATCTCACCGTCGTGCATTTCACCACGATAGGCATTCACGTTTTGCCCCAGCAGGTTCACTTCACGGACACCTTGCTCGGCCAGTTGGGCAATCTCAAACAGGACATCGTCGAGCGGACGGCTCACTTCTTCACCGCGCGTATAAGGCACAACGCAGAAGGTACAGTATTTCGAGCAGCCTTCCATAATCGAAACGAAAGCGGTCGGTCCTTCTGCACGCGGCTCGGGAAGACGATCGAATTTCTCGATTTCCGGGAAGGTAATGTCCATCACGGGCGCATGATCTGAGCGTGATTGTTTGATCATCTCAGGAAGGCGGTGCAGCGTTTGCGGGCCAAAAATTACATCCACATAAGGTGCGCGCTCACGGATGTGGTCGCCTTCTTGTGTTGCTACACAGCCACCAACCCCGATCACCAAATCTGGATTTTTGTCTTTCAGTGTTTTCCAACGCCCGAGTTGGTGGAAAACCTTCTCTTGCGCTTTTTCACGGATAGAGCAGGTGTTTAGGAGGAGAACATCTGCTTCTTCTGGTTGCTCGGTCAGCTCGTAACCACCGGAAGCATTGAGCAGATCTGCCATTTTGGATGAGTCATACTCATTCATTTGGCAACCCCAGGTTTTAATCAGCAGTTTCTTAGCCATGTAACTTTACGCTCGTTTTTAATCTTATGGTCGACATTACCCCTCAAGCTGTGTGGTTTTTAACCAGTCAATCAGCTTGGCAAGCCGCGTATTGTACTGCTTTCCAATAACGCTGACCAGATCACAGGGCCGATGAAATGATCCTCAGAACCTTCAATCTTGGTAAGGCATTGACAAAGGACACAACCTGACTCGCATTTATGGTGGTTACTGCCAAGAACATTGACGCAATTTGATCTGATTTAGGTCGAATTCTCGTTAACCTTCAGTAGAATGCCCTCATTGCTGGTAAAAAGAGATAGTCATGAACCCATTTGAAATCATTATTGTTGGCGGTGGCATGGTGGGTGCAGCCACTGCGTTGGGATTAGCGCGTCAGGGGCGTCAGGTTGCATTGATTGAGCGCCAAGTTCCCCAGTCATTTTCGTCCTCACAGCCAATGGATCTTCGTGTTTCGGCTATCTCTCATGCGTCGGTGGCGCTACTGTCCGATTTAGGGGCATGGACGGACATTGAAGCCATGCGTGTGTGTCCATATCGCCGCCTTGAAACGTGGGAAGCGGAAGACAGCCGTGTCTGCTTTAGCGCAGAACAACTCGACTTACCCCAACTGGGATATATGGTCGAAAATCGTTTGATTCAACTCGGACTCTGGCAGCAATTCTCACGCTATGACAACTTGCACGTTTTCTCGCCCGCGTCGATTACATCAATGCATCAAAAAGGGCAGCAACATTATGTTGAGTTAGACAACGGCGACACACTGACAGCGTCGTGGTTGATTGGTGCGGATGGCGCGAATTCTCGAGTACGAGATTACGCCAAGATTGGCATCACCAGTTGGGACTATCGCCAACATTGCATGCTGATCAATGTCGAAACCGCGTCGCCGCAGCAAGATATCACGTGGCAACAATTCTTCCCTTCTGGGCCGCGCTCCTTCTTGCCGCTTTGCGGCCAGCAAGCTTCCTTGGTGTGGTACGACAGCCCTCAACGTATTCAGCAATTGTGTCAGTTAGATGCGGCGCAGTTAAAAGCAGAGATTGTGGCGAATTTCCCCGCCGAAGTTGGAGAGGTGACGCCTGTCAACTGGGGCGCATTCCCGCTGACGCGACGCCATGCGCAGCAGTACCATCGTCATGGCGTTGTGGTGATTGGTGATGCTGCCCACACCATTAACCCACTCGCAGGGCAAGGGGTGAACCTAGGCTTTAAAGATGTAACGGCCCTGCTGGATGCCTGTGCCGATGCAGGCGAACACTGGCAGGATAATGCAACATTAGCAGCTTATGAGAAAGCACGCCGCACCGATAACATGATGATGCAAACCGGCATGGATGTGTTTTATGCCGCGTTTAGCAATCGAATTACGCCTTTAAAACTGGCGCGTAATGCGGTGTTCAAACTGGCCGAACACAGTGGCCCAGTGAAAAAACATGTATTGAAGTATGCGTTAGGGCTCTAGTCTTCGTGACAAGAACAAGGACGCGATATGGTGAACTACCAGACGATTATTTTTGATATTGGCAATGTGATGGTGCGTTGGTCACCGGAAGAAATCATCCGTCTAACCTTAGGGGACGCGGTGGATGCCCACGCGTATGCCAATCAAATCTTCCCCAGTGACACTTGGCAAGCGCTGAACCGTGGTACGCTCACCGAAGCGCAAGCCAAGCAACGTTTTGCCAAAGAAACGCCGCTAAGCCCTGCGCAGCTTGAGGCACTGTTTTATTATATTAAACAGACTCAAATTTGCCTTTACGGTAGTGTCGAGTTACTTCACTCGGCCAAACAGGCTGGATACGGTGTTTATGCGTTAACCGATAATGTGCGCGAAATTGTGGCGTTCTTAAAACAGCGCTATGCGTTTTGGTCGCTGTTTGATGGTGCCATCGTGTCAGCCGAAGTAGGGCACTTAAAACCCGAGCCTGCCATTTATCAACGCTTGTTGGATGACTACCACCTCGATCCAGCCTCTTGTGTGTTTTTGGATGACAGGGTTGCGAACGTAGAAGGTGCGAAAGCGCTGGGCATGGCGGGTATCCCCTTTATCGATGCACAGCAATGCCGCGCAGAACTCGCCAAGCTGGGAATCGTGGTGTAGAAGATTCAGACTCGGCCTTTATATAATTCTATTTTGATGAATTCTTTTTCTAAACATTCTAACTTTCTAATTCTAAAGTTAACTTTTGAGTTGAGAGTTAGATACTTTGCTTTAGGTAAAGCCCCATTCTGATTAAGAGTTCAATTGTGTTGTTCTCACAGATATACACCATGAACATTTTTTTATTACTTACGTTCAGCAGTTCGAAGGCCCGCTTGAGGTGTGTCTGCACGGAGCTCTCTTTGATGTTCAATGTTGCTGCCACTTCTTTGACCGATAAACTCAGTGTCGATAGTGAGAGGCACTCTATCTGGCGCTGGGTTAAGAAAGGGGAGAGTAACTGTAGGATGACCGCATACAGATCCTCTGAAGCGCTTCTCAACTTGAGAGGCTCTGAGCTAGTGGTATAACCGCCCATCAGTTGGCTAAGTATGCTTTGGGAGTCTACGACCGAAGCGTAATGACTAACTCTATTTCTATCAAACGTCAGTTGTGATCTGCCCCGGTAAACTATACCTTTCCCTGTCGCCGACACACCTAAGAATTCCCCTAAATGCTTTCCTTTCGCCGTCCACTCAATCACAATTTTGTTTTGACGGGTGATTACGCGGCTTTCCTTGTACTCCAATGTAGGAAAAGCGCGTAGCCAAACTCTCAGCGTCTTACAAAAGGAGTCAGAGCCTACCGATAGTTGAAGAGGACTTTCTATCACCGTATGGGCGGTCATCACGTCCGTCACGGCTTCTGTCACCTTGTCATTCCAAACTCGATTCATAAGGCTGCGTGCGGTTTGAATACACGGTTGATGATGAGTGAAAATATGAACCTTCCTTATGCTCTACTCGAGGGGTAACGTTTACCTAAGACGCTGTACTAACGCGTGAATTTGACGATAGGCACACTACCAATTAACAAACCTAGGACTATCGCAACATAGCTTACCATTTTTTGGGAGAGATAACTTTTTGAAACATAACGCTTAAACTCAAAAGGCAAAAAAGGGGGAGGCGAGCAACGGTATGATAAACATGCGCAGGGTGTACTCGCCCATTTGTTACTCCGTCGTTGTCATAGTGCTCGGTGTCGTTTGGTTCCAGATCGCGAACTGTTTAGCAAAGTAGGTGACGATTAGATCCGCGCCCGCCCGTTTAAAGCCAATCAGTGTTTCTAACACCGCTTCCTGCTCGTCTAATATACCCATATTCGCCGCGCATTTGATGGCTGCATACTCTCCACTGACTTGATAGGCCGCCAATGGAAGCAAAGTTTGGCCTCGCAATTGGGTCAAGATATCCAAGTAAGGGGTACCGGGTTTAACCATTAAAATGTCAGCCCCCTCTTGTTCATCCAACATGGCTTCACTGAGCGCTTGTCTTGCATTGGCGTAGTCGAGTTGATATGTGCGTCTGTCACCCTTGAGTTCGCATTCAACCGCCTGTCGAAATGGCCCGTAAAACGCTGATGCAAGTTTCGCGCTGTGTGCCAATATTGCGACATACTCAAATCCAGCGCTATCCAAGCCTTTGCGGATTGCCTCTACTTGACCGTCCATCATGGAAGACGGGGCGAGCATGTCTGCACCAGCTTGAGCGGCATTGACACACTGCTTCACTAAGTGAGCTACTGTCTGATCATTGTCAACGTCCTGATCGGCCATGATGCCGCAATGGCCATGCGTAGTGTACTCACAAAAGCAGATATCGGGGATCACCATCATGTGAGGACATGCCGATTTGATCGTACGGATCATACGGCTCAGTAGGCCGTCTCGTTGCCAAGTGTCACTCCCAGTATCGTCTTTGTTATGACTGATACCAAAGGGCATCACATAGCAGATCCCAAGCGCGTTCAGCGCATGGATTTCATCCGCGAGCAAGTTTTCAGGGATCCGGCTTAAACCTGGTAATCCGGGGATTGGTACTGGACTGGTGATAGTTTCTTCGACAAATATCGGATAAATCAAATCGCTTAACTGAACGTCATTTTCCCGAACGAGCGCTCTGATCATAGGAGTGGTCCGCAAACGGCGCAGGCGTTTGGTGACCCCTGGTTGGGTGATTTCGTTGGGTTGGCATTCCATGTGGGTGCTCCCGAGAGTGAGTTGCCTAAAAAGATGATGAGTGGCCCTCGATTGAGACTATCGAGTCAGAGCCACTCAAGTGTGATGAAGCGTATTACACGCGTTCAATGATCATTGCCATGCCTTGGCCGACCCCGATGCATAAACTGCACAGTGCATAACTTCCCTTTTGCTGGGTGAGTTGATTCATAGCCGTACCAATCACCCTTGCGCCACTCATGCCCAGTGGGTGACCCAGAGCAATCGCGCCGCCATTGGGGTTGAGCCGCGGATCGTCGCTTTCAATCCCAAGGTGCTGAACCACTAGGTTCTCCGCAGCTTCTGGCATTGAACAGGTGCCGTACATCAGATCTAACTTGTTATTTATAAAACGCCGGCCTATCAATCACAGAATTCGACGTTGAGAGTAGTATTCCCGCACCGGTGATGTTTAGGTGAGTTTCGCCCGGTTTGATGGCTGTGCTGCGTTAGCAAAGCCTTCATCCAAGACGTACAAAGTCGGTTTACAACTGAGTCTGGAGCTTAGGTTTTCAATTCTGCCAGCAAGTATCTCTCCCACTATAAATATAAAAAATTGAAGTCATGTCCCCAAAAAACGGTGACAAAATAGAATTTATTTTTATGAAAACAACCGTATAGGCATCACACGCGCAAATCAAAATCCTCGATGGTGGTAATCACCCAATCGTATGAGAGCAAGACCAGATCACTTGGCCTTAGTCGTGGAATACTTATTGCCTCTGTTCGTAAGTAGACGGGGAGAAACGTTGTTAGGATGAGTTGGATCGGAGTGAACATCGACAAGCTGGAAAATAACGCGGAACGCTTTTTATGTCCCTAAACGCAAAAAAGCCCACATGATGTGGGCTTTTTTATATGGCTGGGGTACCAGGATTCGAACCTGGGAATGACGGGATCAAAACCCGTTGCCTTACCGCTTGGCGATACCCCAACTGAGGCGCGTATACTAGGCTGGTTTTTATCGGGAGTCAACACCTGATTTTACCAACCGCGCAAGTTTTAGCCGCTTGCGTGAAAAAGCCGTTGATACGCGCTCAACAGACAGTGATTTTACTGTTTTTTCGGCCGTTGCCAAGCCTCAATTGTCCTTGGTTTGGCGCGAGTGATGATAAGTTGACCATCGGAGACGTCTTTGCTGATGGTACTACCCGCTCCGACGGTCACTCCTTCGCCAATCACCACAGGTGCCACCAGCTGAGAGTCCGAGCCGATAAAGGCATTGTCTTTAATTACGGTTTTATGTTTATTGGCGCCATCGTAATTGCAGGTGATCACCCCAGCACCAATATTCACGCCGCGCCCTACCTCTGTATCACCCAGATAAGTCAGGTGATTGGCTTTCGACCCTTCCCCTAAGCGAGACTTTTTCATTTCCACAAAGTTGCCGACATGCGCATCGCGAGCCAGCTCAGCCCCCGGACGCAACCGCGTAAACGGACCGACTGTGCACTCTTCCCCAACGCAGGCCCCTTCAATGACGCTGTACGGGCGCACTAATGTATTGTCATCAATCTCACAATCAATCAGCACACTGCCAGCACCGATGGTCACGTTATCCCCTAGGGTGACATTGCCTTCGATGATCACGTTGGCGTCAATGGTGACATCCAGCCCGCATTGCAGTTGGCCACGCAAATCAAAGCGCGTAGGGTCGATGAGCATCACGCCACTAAGTAATAACTGTTCAGCCTGCATTTTTTGATATTCCCGCTCAAGGCGTGAAAGTTGCAGACGATTATTCACCCCTTCCACTTCAATCGCATTCACAGGGTGCACAGCTTGAATCGTGCGGCCTTGTTGATGTGCAAGCGCAATCACATCGGTGAGATAAAACTCACCTTGCGCGTTATTGTTATCAAGCTGCGATAACCAGTGACGCAAGTCACGTCCTGTCGCCACCAGCACACCGGTATTGATTTCAGTGATGGCAAGCTGGCTATCAGTGGCATCTTTTTGCTCAACAATCGCGACCACTTCCCCGTTTTCACGCACAATACGGCCATAACCGGTCGGATCGTTTTGATGCACCGTTAATAGACCAATCCCGCCCTCAGGCTGTCCTTCAAGCAAACGGGTTAAGGTTTGCTCTGAAATCAAAGGCACGTCGCCATACAGCACCAAAACCTGCTCATCATCACGAAAATGCGGCGCCGCCTGCTGTACCGCATGACCAGTCCCCAATTGCTCTGCTTGCAAACACCAGTTCACATCGCTATCAGCAAGCACCTGCTTCATGGTATCGCCACCATGACCGTAAACCAGATGAATCGACGCGGCGCCTAGCCCTTGGCAAGTGTCAATCACATGTTTCACCATAGGTTTACCGGCGAGAGTATGAAGCACTTTGGGAGTATTAGAATACATACGCGTGCCTTTTCCGGCCGCAAGAATTACTGCACTGTATTGCATAGTCTTTCCGTGATAAGAGAGATGAGTTGTCTATGATATTGCGCTTAGTGTAACGCGTTTTGGCTTGCGAGCGAATCGCCGCCGAAATAGTACACTTGTACAGGCAATAAAAAAGCGACGCCAACGCGTCGCTTTTATTTCACCGTGAGCGCCTGATTAACGCTTATGCTTGGTCAGCTCGATCACTCGAAGCTTCGCAATCGCCTTAGCCAGGTCACTGGCCGCCTGAGCAAAGTCGATGTCACCGTGCTGATTATGGATTCGCTCCTCAGCGCGGCGCTTCGCTTCTTCTGCCTTGGCTTGGTCTAGCTCTTCACCCCGAATTGCCGTATCAGCCAGCACAGTCACTGTGCCAGGCTGTACTTCAAGGGTACCGCCAGAAAGATAAATGATCTCTTCGCTACCGCCTTGTTTGACGATGCGAACCATACCAGGCGTGATAGCGGTCAGCAGCGGTGTGTGTCCTGCGTGAATACCCAGTTCACCTTCGCTACCGGTCACCTGAATGTGCTCGGCACGGCCAGAGAACAATTGTCGCTCTGCGCTGACCACATCCAGATGGAAGGTTATCGCTGCCATATCGCCTCCTACTCAAGCCTTACAGGTTTTTCGCTTTTTCGAGCACTTCGTCGATGTTACCGCAGTACAGGAATGCCTGTTCTGGGATATCGTCGTACTCACCACTGAGCAGGCCTTTGAAGCTTGCAATGGTATCTTTCAGCGAAACATAGACACCTGGTTGGCCGGTGAAGACTTCTGCAACGTGGTAAGGCTGAGTCAAGAAACGCTCAATCTTACGTGCACGTGCAACAGTCAGTTTGTCATCTTCAGACAACTCGTCCATACCCAGGATGGCAATGATGTCTTTCAGCTCTTTATAGCGCTGAAGCACAGACTGTACGCCACGTGCCACATCATAGTGGTCCTGACCAACCACCAATGGGTCCAACATACGCGATGTTGAGTCCAATGGGTCGATCGCTGGGTACATACCCATAGACGCGATGTTACGTGACAGAACAACGGTTGCATCCAAGTGAGCAAACGTGGTTGCTGGTGACGGGTCAGTCAAGTCATCCGCAGGCACGTAAACCGCCTGTACCGAGGTGATAGAACCGGTACGGGTTGAGGTAATACGCTCTTGCAGCACACCCATCTCTTCAGCCAGTGTTGGCTGGTAACCTACTGCCGATGGCATACGACCCAATAGGGCGGATACTTCAGTACCGGCAAGGGTATAGCGATAGATGTTATCGATGAAAAGCAGTACGTCACGGCCGTCATCACGGAATTTTTCCGCCATGGTCAAACCGGTCAGTGCAACACGCAGGCGGTTACCTGGTGGCTCGTTCATCTGACCATATACCATGGCCACTTTTGACTCTTCGGGCTTCTCAATGTTTACAACACCCGCTTCCTGCATCTCGTAGTAGAAGTCGTTACCCTCACGAGTACGCTCACCTACACCGGCGAATACAGACAGACCTGAGTGTTGCAGTGCGATGTTGTTGATAAGCTCCATCATGTTAACGGTCTTACCTACACCAGCACCACCAAACAGACCGATTTTACCGCCTTTCGCAAACGGACAGATAAGGTCGATAACCTTTACACCCGTTTCCAAAAGCTCAGTCGCGCTTGACTGTTCTTCGTAGCTTGGCGCTTCACGGTGGATAGAGTAACGCTCTTTCTCACCGAGATCGCCACGCTCATCAATCGCATCACCCAGCACGTTGACGATACGGCCGAGGGTTTCTTCACCCACAGGGACTTCGATTGATTTACCTGTATTTTCTACTTCGATTCCACGACGTAGACCATCAGATGAGCCCATAGCAATGGCACGGACTACGCCACCACCTAGCTGCTGCTGAACTTCCAGCACCAGACGCTCGCCTTCACGTTTCACATTCAACGCATCATATACCTGAGGTACTGCGTCTTGTGGAAACTCTACGTCGACTACCGCACCGATGATCTGAACGATCTTACCTGTAGCCATCGTTATTCCTCTAAACTAGTTCGTTAACCCTTGCCTTTACACCGCGCTTGCGCCAGAAACAATTTCTGACAGCTCTTGGGTGATCGCAGCCTGACGGGCTTTGTTGTAGACCAATTGCAGATCATCAATCAGATTTCCTGCATTATCAGTCGCAGCTTTCATCGCCACCATACGTGCCGCTTGCTCACTGGCGAGGTTCTCAACCACACCTTGATACACCTGTGATTCCGCATAACGGATCAATAGGGTATCGAGCAACGGCTTTGGCTCAGGCTCATAGATATAATCCCAAGCATGGCTGCGCTGCATTTCCTCGTCGTCTGACTTTGGCAAAGGCAGCAATTGATCGATCACTGGGGTCTGCACCATGGTGTTTTCAAACTTGTTGAAAACCAAGTACAAGCGGTCCAGCTCACCTTCATCATATTTTTTCAGCATCACCCCAACGGTACCGATGAGGTCTTCCAGTGCTGGGGTATCACCCAGACCAGACACTTGCGCCACTACATTACCGCCGTAGCTGTTGAAGAAAGCTGTCGCTTTAGCGCCCACTAAGGCTAAGTCAATCTCAGCCCCTTTTTGGGTCCAGCTTTCCATGTCACTGATAGCGCTTTTGAACATATTGATGTTCAAGCCACCACACAGCCCACGGTCTGTAGAAATGATGATGTAACCAACGCGCTTGGCTTCCCGCTCTTCCAAATACGGATGGCGGTACTCCAAGTTACCCAGTGCAAGATGACCGATCACTTTGCGCATAGTGACAGCGTATGGACGTGACGACTCCATGGCTTCTTGCGTTTTACGCATTTTGGAGGCTGCCACCATTTCCATCGCTTTAGTGATCTTCTGTGTGTTTTTCACACTTCCGATCTTATTACGAATCTCTTTTGCGCCGGCCATAGTTACTCTCCGTTAGTGGGCGACCACCTAAGTGGTCACCTACGTTTTACCAAGTCTGGGTCGCTTTGCAATCTTCCAACAGCTTTTTCAGCTGTGCTTCAACTTCATCGTTATAAGCACCAGACTCATCGATCTGAGCCGCTAGGTCAGCGTACTGACTCTTGGCAAAGGCCAGCAGAGAGCGCTCAAAATCACCGATTTTGTTCAACTCAACGTCTGCTAGGAAGCCTTTTTCCGCAGCGAAAATCACCAGCGCCTGCTCAAACACAGACATAGGTGCATATTGCATCTGCTTCATCAGCTCGGTCACTTTCTGACCGTGGTCCAATTGCTTCTTAGTAGCATCATCCAGATCGGAAGAGAACTGAGCGAACGCCGCAAGTTCACGATACTGTGCAAGCGCGGTACGAATACCACCAGACAGTTTTTTCATGATCTTGGTTTGCGCAGAACCACCAACACGCGATACCGAAATACCTGGATCAACCGCTGGACGGATACCTGCGTTAAACAGCTCAGTTTGCAGGAAGATCTGACCATCAGTGATCGAGATAACGTTGGTCGGTACGAATGCAGATACGTCACCCGCTTGGGTTTCAATGATAGGGAGTGCGGTCAACGAACCGGTCTTTCCTTTCACTTCACCCTTAGTGAACTGCTCAACATAGTGCGCATTAACACGTGCCGCACGTTCTAGAAGACGTGAGTGCAAGTAGAAAACGTCACCTGGGAAAGCTTCACGGCCTGGTGGACGACGTAGCAGCAGCGAGATCTGACGATATGCAACAGCCTGCTTAGACAGGTCATCGTAAACAATCAGGGCATCTTCACCGCGGTCACGGAAGTACTCACCCATTGCACAACCCGCGTAAGGCGCGAGGTATTGCAATGCTGCTGCTTCAGACGCTGAAGCCACCACCACAATGGTGTTTTTCAGTGCGTCATGCTCTTCCAGTTTGCGCACTACGTTCGCAATGGTCGACGCTTTTTGGCCGATCGCAACGTAGATAGAGTAAATACCAGAGTCTTTCTGGTTGATAATGGCATCGATCGCCAGCGCGGTTTTACCGGTTTGGCGGTCACCGATGATCAGCTCACGCTGACCACGGCCGATTGGGATCATCGAGTCAACCGCTTTATAGCCGGTTTGAACAGGTTGATCGACCGATTGACGTGCGATAACACCAGGAGCAATCACTTCGACTGGCGAAGTGGTTTTGGTTTCGATCGGACCTTTACCGTCGATCGGCTCACCCAGTGTATTCACAACGCGACCCAGGAGTTCAGGGCCAGTCGGAACTTCAAGAATGCGACCTGTACCGGTCACTTTCATGCCTTCTTGCAGGTCCGCATAAGGACCCATCACAACCGCACCCACTGAGTCACGCTCAAGGTTCAATGCAAGTGCATAGCGGTTGCCAGGCAGTTCAATCATTTCACCTTGCATAGCATCAGCAAGGCCGTGGATGCGAATGATACCGTCGCTGACTGACACGATGGTACCTTCGTTACGCGCTTCACTTACAACGTCGAATTTCTCGATACGCTGCTTGATCAGATCGCTTATTTCCGTGGAATTAAGTTGCATGCTCCAATTCCCCAAATCAAGACTGCAATGCATCGCTCAGACGGCGCATACGGCCGCTTACTGAGTTATCGATGACCAAGTCTCCAGCTCGAATCACAACCCCGGCAACCAGGGCTTCGTCTACACTACAGTTCAGCTTTACTTTGCGCTCAAGACGCGCGGCGAGCTTGTCACTGATGGCTTGTTGTTGCTCTTCGGAAAGAGCCGTCGCCGAAATCACTTGGACTTCCGCTTCTTTTTCCAGATCGCGGCGCATGGCCAGGAACTGTTCACAAACCTCAGGCAGGGCTTTTAAGCGCTGGTTCTCTGCCATTACCTTAATCAGGTTCTGGCCGAACGTGTTGAGCTGATCGCCACCAACTGCGATAAATAATTCCGCTAACTTGTCAGCGGAATAGGAGGCGTCCAGCATATGTTGGACGCGCTCATCACGGGCAATCTCAGCAGTAAAGGCGAGCATTTCTGCCCATTGGGACAGCTCGCCTTTTTCTACCGCAAAATCAAAGGCTGCTTTCGCGTAGGGGCGAGCGATTGTTGTCAGTTCAGACATTGCTGCCCCTCCTTATTACAGTTCTGCAGTGATTTTATCGAGAAGATCTTTATGAGCATTCTCATCAATAGAACGCTCAATAATTTTCTCGGCACCAATAACAGCGAGCGATGCAACTTGCTTACGCAGCTCATCGCGAGCACGGTTACGCTCTGCTTCCAACTCGGCTTTACCCTGATTCAGGATATTGTCGCGCTCAGCAGCCGCTTCAGCACGCGCCTCGTCGAGGATTTGTGCTTTGCGTTTGTTCGCCTGCTCGATGATGTCAGTTGCAGCGCGCTTCGCTTCTTTCATTTGCTCAGAAGCATTTGCCTGGGCCAAATCCAGGTCTTTGGCAGCGCGATCCGCCGCCGCGAGTCCGTCAGCAATTTTCTTCTGACGCTCCTCAATCGCTTGCATCAGTGGTGGCCATACATATTTCATGCAGAACCACACAAAGATTGTGAATGCGATTGCCTGGCCTAGCAGAGTTGCGTTGATATTCACAACAGCGCCTCCTTAATCATTAGCTAAAGGGTCTGTTCAGCTACTAGCCAGATTACAGTTGACCTACAAATGGGTTCGCGAAAGTGAACAGCAGTGCGATTACGATACCGATCATTGGTACGGCGTCCAGAAGACCCGCGATGATGAACATCTTCACTTGCAGCATAGGAGCCATCTCAGGTTGACGTGCTGCACCTTCAAGGAATTTACCACCCAGCAGGGCGAAACCAATCGCGGTACCTAGGGAAGCAAGACCTACAATGATGCCCACGGCAATTGCAGAAAAGCTCAATAAAGTTTCCATCACTATCTCCAGTTTTCGTTGTCGGCGTAAACGCCAATAATGACTAACAAATTGCTTACTAACTAAAAAATGTCATCAATGATCTGAGTCTTCGTGTGCCTGCGAGAGATACACGATGGTCAACATCATAAAGACAAAGGCTTGAATTGTAATGACTAGAATGTGGAAGATTGCCCACGGCACAGAACCCAGCCATTGCGCCCACCACGGCAGCAATGCCGCGATAAGAATAAATACCACCTCACCGGCAAACATGTTACCGAACAGACGCATCCCAAGAGAAATCGGTTTCGCCAGCAGCGAGACGACTTCCAACAGGAGGTTGAACGGGATCATGATAGGGTGATTGAACGGGTGCAGAGCCAGCTCTTTTGCAAAGCCGCCTAGGCCCTTAATCTTGATGCTGTAGAAAATCATCAAGAAGAACACGCCCAGCGCCATTGCAAGGGTGATATTTACGTCTGCAGTTGGCACTACTTTCAAGTAAGGAATGCCTAACCAATGTTCCGCCGGATACGGTAGAAAATCGATGGGGATTAAGTCCATCGTATTCATCAGGAATATCCAAACGAAGATAGTCAGGGCCAAAGGTGCAATCAGTGGATTTCGTCCGTGGAAGGTTTCGCGAACGTTATCATCAACGAACTCAACCAAGATTTCGACGAAACACTGAAGCTTACCTGGGACACCTGTCGATGCTTTCTTTGCCACCGATCGGAAGATGCCTAGGAAGACGATACCGATGAGGACAGAGAAAAACAGGCTATCAATGTGAACCGCCCAAAATCCTTCACCCACTGACAAATTAGTCAGGTGGTGAGAGATGTAGCTAGACGGTGTAAGCGCATCACCTGACGCAGCCATAACTCATCCTATTTGTTGTTGTTAATGAATAAAACTGGCGCGAGGATGTTAATCCCTAATGCCAGCAAATAGGCCAGTTTGAGGGGAACGAGTTCCACCTCGATATACAGGTAAGCAAGGACAAACAGGACGACGGTCAGTGAAATTTTTAACACTTCACCGCTGAAGAAGGACGCGACTACAAATTTTGCAGCTCTTGCCCCACTAAAAAGGAAAGCACACGACGCAAATGCAGCATTGGCAATCACAAAGATGCCGCCGCCGATCAGCGCGGATTTTCCCCAGTCGACATTGATAGCGAGTGCCATCACGCTTGCCGTTGCTAATACGACGCCAGCTTGCAAAAGCACCAATTTTGTCGCGATAACACGACCCGGCCGCGCGAGCGTCGATACCATGTATTTGTTCCTCGATTCCGTTCCACTTAGCACTGTTGCCGTGCTGGGAAAACAGCGAAAATTATACGTTTCACCCCAGCTAATGCAATCGCATCGATGTAAAAAAGCGGGGAAAATTTTACAACAGAGTAACCTGATCACAGTAAGCGCTTTTATGTAACAAAAAGCGAATGGCACGGGTCACACTTCTTCGTCGAAAATTGCAAGAATTTGCGCTAACTTGTCAGATTCTTCGAAATTGATCACCAATTTACCACTACCATTTTTCTGTTGTGTTAATGCCACTTTCACCCCAAGCTTGTCACCGAGGCGCTGCTGCAGTGCCTCTACTTCAGGTGATAATTCTGGCCTTTTCGCTTCAACTTGCGGTGAAAGCATTTTTTTCACCAGTTTTTCTATCTGGCGGACGGTCATTTTTTTGTTGACGGCAGTCAGTGCCGCATCAATTTGCGCGTCTCCTTCCAACGCCAGCAGGGCACGTGCGTGGCCCATCTCGAGTTGTTTGTTAAGCAGCAGTTGTTTTACCCCAGACTCTAACCCATTCAAGCGCAATAAGTTGCTGATGGTAGTGCGAGATTTACCAAGCGATTCAGCCAGTTGCTGGTGGGTGAGTGAGAAGTCATTGACCAAGCGTTCAAGCGCTTGAGCTTCTTCCATCGCGTTCAAATTTTCGCGTTGGATATTTTCAATCAACGCCACCGCACTGGCGACTTTGTCACTCATCTCACGGACCAAGCAGGGCACTTTGGCCAAACCGGCTTGCTTTGCTGCTCGCCAGCGACGTTCGCCAGCAATAATTTCGTACTGCCCGTTTTCAGCGTGGCGAACCACGAGGGGCTGAATAATACCTTGAGCGCGAATGGATTCGGTTAACTCTTCCAGCGCCTCTTCCGCCATATCTTGGCGTGGCTGGTAAAGACCCGGCACCAACGCCGATACCGACAATTGCTGCAATTCGCTATTGCTCGCATCGGTGGATTCAGGTTCGGATGTATAACGAGACTGAGCTTGTGCACTGGTCGCCAACAAGGCATCCAGGCCCTTTCCAAGACCGCGTTTCGCTGAATTCATTGTGTTCCTCAGGCATTGACAGCGTCGGCAGAAGCGCGCGATTGCTCTTCTCGACGCAGAATTTCACCCGCAAGGGCTAGGTAGGCTTTGGCACCACTGGATAACTTGTCATAGTACATGGCGGGTCGGCCATGACTTGGCGCTTCCGCGAGCCGCACATTGCGGGGAATCACAGTACGATACACCTTATCACCGAAGTGTTTTTTGATCTGATCCGATACTTCGGTCGCTAATCGGTTTCTTGGGTCGTACATGGTGCGCAATACACCTTCAACATGAAGGTCGGCGTTCACGACGCTAGCCAGTTTACTGATGGTATCCATCAATGCAGTGAGCCCTTCCAACGCAAAATATTCACATTGCATGGGGACGAGTACCGAGTTTGCCGCGGTCATCGCATTGATGGTAAGGAGGTTCAAAGACGGGGGACAGTCGATAAAAATGTAATCGTAGCGTGCAACTACAGGCTCAAGCATGGTGCGTAAGCGCACTTCACGGGCAAACACTTCCATCAACTTGATTTCTGCTGCGGTGACATCACCGTTCGCCGCAATCAGGTCATAGCCGCCAGACGTATCGCTGACCACCACTTGTTCAAACGGGGCTTCTTCAACCAGTAGATCGTAGGCGGTGGCATGGACATCGTATTTATCCACACCACTGGCCATGGTCGCGTTCCCTTGTGGGTCAAGGTCGATAAGTAGCACCTTGCGATTAGTGGCTGCCAGCGATGCCGCTAAGTTGACACTCGTGGTGGTTTTACCCACACCGCCTTTTTGGTTTGCTACCGCGATAACTTTACCCACGTGCCTATGACCTCTACTCGTTAGTCTTTGCTCTCAAGATTACTAGATGACGCGCCCCTTCCAATCCCGGCACCTTCAAAGCTTTGATATCGGTCACAGAACAATCAGTCGGCAGGGCATCTAGCTCCTGTTGGTCCACCTGTCCTTTCAAGGCGTAAAACAGCCCACGCGCATGAGGAAGGTGATGACACCAACTCACCATGTCATTCATCGACGCAAACGCGCGACTTAGCACACCATCAAACCCGGTTTCAGGGATAAACGCTTCGACACGGCTTTGTACCGGCGTCACATTGTCGATACCAAGTTCATGCAGTACTTGGCGAATAAAACGAATCCGCTTACCTAAGCTGTCGAGCAAGGTGAACTGTTTATCTGGGTTGGCGATGGCCAGAGGGATCCCAGGTAAACCCGGTCCTGTTCCGACATCAATAAAGCGTTCACCCTCCAAGTGTGGTGATACCACCAAACTATCAAGGATATGTTTCACCACCATGTCTTCTGGGCGACGAACCGAGGTTAAGTTATAGGCTTTGTTCCACTTGTCGAGCAAGCCTACATAATCAAGCAGCTGCTGTTGTTGCGACGGAGAAAGCGCAAGGCCGGCTTTCGCCAGCCCTTGTTGAAGTTGCTGTTGCATTTAGGCTCCTTTTTTGAGCATGCCGTGCTTTTTCAAATGCACCAGCAAAATCGAAATGGCCGCCGGCGTGACACCTGAGATACGCGATGCTTTACCGATCGTTTCCGGACGCGCGTCTTGTAGCTTGCCACGAACTTCGTTTGAAAGGCCTTTGATCTGCATGTAATCAAGATCAAATGGGATCACGGTATTTTCATGGCGTTGCGACTTTTCGATCTCGTCTTGCTGACGTTCGATATAGCCGGCGTATTTCACTTGGATCTCAACTTGCTCGCTAGCTTGAACATCGTCATGCGCCGGACCAAAGGTCGGCAACGAGACGATATTTTCATAGCGTAGCTCTGGGCGACGGAGTAAATCTTCTCCGTTTGCTTCACGCGTCAGCGGTGTTTTCAGCATGGCATTGAGCGCATGGACATCGTCTGAGTGAGGATGAATCCAAGTACCACGCAGACGCTGACGCTCTTGCTCCATGTTTTCCATTTTTTGGTTGAAGCGAGCCCAGCGCACATCGTCTACCAGTCCCAGCTCACGCCCTTTTTCGGTTAAGCGCATATCGGCGTTATCTTCACGCAACAGCAAACGGTACTCGGCGCGCGAGGTAAACATCCGGTAAGGCTCTTGAGTGCCCATGGTGGACAAGTCGTCAATCAACACGCCCATGTAAGCTTGATCGCGACGTGGGCTCCATCCTTCTTTGCCTTGAGCTTGTAACGCGGCATTACAACCGGCCAACAACCCTTGTGCTGCGGCTTCTTCATAGCCGGTAGTACCATTGATTTGTCCCGCAAAGAACAAACCGTGGATAAATTTGGTTTCCAGAGTGTGCTTGAGATCGCGCGGATCGAAAAAGTCATACTCAATCGCGTAGCCTGGGCGGATCACGCGCGCATTCTCAAACCCTTTGATCGAGTGGATGATCCCCATTTGCACATCAAACGGTAAGCTGGTGGATATCCCATTTGGATACAGCTCAGTGCTGGTTAACCCTTCCGGCTCGACGAAAATTTGGTGTTTGTCTTTGTCCGCAAAACGCATCACCTTGTCTTCGATCGACGGGCAATAACGTGGGCCAATACCTTCAATCACCCCAGCATACATCGGGCTGCGATCAAGATTAGCGCGAATGACATCGTGGGTTTTTTCATTGGTGTAGGTGATGTAGCACGGAACTTGCTGTGGGTGCTCAGACACATCCCCTAAAAATGAAAACACCGGACAAGGAGTATCCCCGTGTTGGGTTTGCATCACACTAAAATCAACCGAGCGAGCATCGATACGTGGCGGAGTACCGGTTTTTAGGCGATCCACCCGAAATGGCAAGGCACGTAAGCGATCCGCGAGTTTGTTTGACGGTGGATCCCCAGCACGACCACCGGCATAGTTATCCAGTCCAATATGGATTTTACCGCCAAGGAAGGTTCCCACGGTCAAGACCACGGTAGTGGCACTGAATTTGAGCCCCATTTCGGTCTCGACGCCAGTGACACGATCTTGGTCGACGATCAAATCCACCACGGCTTGTTGGAACAGTGACAAATTTGGCGTGTTTTCAAGGGTATGACGAATGGCTGCCTTGTACAGTGCACGGTCTGCTTGAGCACGTGTCGCGCGCACCGCTGGACCTTTCGACGCATTGAGGGTTCGAAATTGGATCCCGCCTTTATCAATGGCTTGCGCCATCGCACCGCCTAACGCATCGATCTCTTTTACCAGGTGTCCTTTCCCGATCCCACCGATCGCTGGGTTGCACGACATCTGACCCAACGTATCAATGTTATGGGTCAATAACAGCGTTTTTTGGTTCATCCGTGCTGCGGCTAGTGCCGCTTCGGTACCAGCATGGCCACCACCAACAACGATGACGTCAAAGTGATCCTGGTAAAACATGATTAAAGCCTCAACCTGGGTAAGTGTGTGAGCATGAACTAAGCAAAAGGGGCGACATTCTAGCGCTTTTTCCGCCAACAGTGAACCAAACCTTGATCAAGATCGTCTCTGGGCGTTAGCTATATATAAATAAGATCTTTATATAGATCTTTTGTTAGATCTTTTATTAGGGAAGACGATCTTTGTGGGTAACTGGAAAAAGATCATAGAGATCAAGGATCTTAAAACGATCACTTGTTGTGGGCGGCCTTGGATCCGATCCTGTATCACCTGGGATCAAAATGGCATGTTATCCACAATGGTAGGGAAGGGGTAAAACTATTAAATGGATAACTAAAGGAAGATCACTGGGTTATTCCTTAGTTATCCACAGATTAAATGGTTAAATAATGCTCACTTGATTTTGTGGATCAAGGGTTCCCACTCGGTAAACCAACGTTCCGCTTCATCCTCAGGGACCGGATGCGCTTGAATATCAATATCGATCCGTTCCCCGACTTTGACGGCGCCAAGGTCTTGTAACAAGGCATCGGCCTTCATGCCCGCCTCGCAGAAGGTGTCATAGCTTGAGTCCCCAATGCCGACCACACCGTAATGGAGATCGCGCAGCATTGGCCGTTCGCTCATTAACTGCTCCATCAGAGGCGCGATGCTATCTGGAAAGTCGCCAGCCCCATGGGTGGACGTGACGATCAATAATGTACTGGCGCTTAGTACATCATCGAGGATCCCTTCATTGACGACGTGGGCCTGATGGCCTTTTGCTTGCAGGAGATCGGCAAGGTGATCACCGACATATTCTGCACCACCGAGCGTACTGCCGGTGATGATGGTTACATTTGCCATACTGTCCTCATTATTCACGGTTATCGCGACTAGTATTTCGGCAGTTGGGTTCAGAGTCAATCGATGAAGGTGTTGCAAAATCAGGGGCGTTGCTGGGTTGGCAAACAATTTGATTACCCCCTGCGAATTTGGCGTCTGTCATCGCCCGAGTGGCTTGATCAATCAAGGGAATAGCGTAGATTTTTCCTTCCATTTGTTGCACCAAGCCAATCGATACAGTGAGCGCACAAGCGCCGCCAGCAAAGGTAAAAGGCGTTTCCGCAATGGCCTGTCGGCACTGAGCGGCCCAATGGGGAGCGGCTAAACAAGCTTGTCCCGCTAACATAACCAAAAACTGATCGGCATGGGTGCGGCTGATGATGGCGTCATGCGGTAGGTGGCGAGTGAGAAGTTGGGCGGTAAATTGAAGGAGCTGATCACCCGTATCACGGCCATATCGCCAATTAAGAGATTGAAAACCATCGAGATTGATGCACAGAACGGCCAGCGGATTGTCTGAGGTCGCGCGACCGTGCTGCGCGACACATTGGTAGAAATAGCTGGCGCTCCACGTTTGGGTAAGGGCATCACGTTGAATCTGCTGACGGGCTTGGCGATTAATGGCATATAAATCAAATAAATAAAAATCCATGAGTACTACGGACAGTGCGACAAACACCAATACCACACTTAAATAGAGGGTCTGTGCGTGGAGGCTAGAGAGATAAACTAACGGCGTGGGAGCGGGAAGCACTTGCGCGGCGAACATCAACGCGATGGCGCCCAATGCGAGTCCGTAGCGAGCAAAGCGCTCTGTGGGCTCAAAGACTAAAACCACCACGGTCGGTACCACCAGCAGCAACAGCTCGTTTTGGCTGTTCGCATCCAGTACCCAGTAAGACATCACAAACTGTTGGGCAAAGAACACCCCAAAGAGCCAATAGCGCGCAATCGACCAACGACCCGCTGCCATTATCCCCCATACGCCCGCATACAAGCCTGCGTAGAGGAGGTTGTGCCACGCGGCGATGAGGCTTTGAAAGGCAAACCAATAGAGCGCGGAGAAGATAAGTGTGCCGAGCACACAAATAAGCCCTAACAGATTGATCATTCGAATCTGATGGCGCATGAGTTGGTTCTGACGGGTTAAACCGATCGATAAGATCGGATTTAAGGATGAGAGCATTTCACCTCCAGCTAGACGCTCTATTAACGTAGCAGATCGTGGTGAAAACTGTGGGGATAAGTCAGGATCTTAGTCTGAGGATAACCGCGATCAGCGCCGCCAGAATAAGGGATCCTCGCGATAAGGATCCCTTGAAGGAGCTGGGGATAATTATTTTCCGATACAGAAAGAGGAGAAAATTTTGCCCAGCAAATCGTCAGCTGTGAACTCACCGGTAATGGTGTTGAGGTGTTGCTGGGTTAAGCGCAATTCCTCGGCAAGGATTTCGCCTGCCATATAGCCTTCTAGCTGCGCTTGGCCGATGTCGAGATGGTGTGCGGCGTTGGCGAGTGCATCCAGATGACGACGACGTGCCATAAAACTGCCTTCGCTGCCTCCAGCATAGCCCATACAGGCTTTTAGATGCTGGCGTAAAGCATCAACGCCTTCTCCGGTTTTGGCACTCAAGCGGATTAGTGCAGGCTCACTGACTGCACACAAACCGAGTGGCTCTTCAGTGATATCGGCTTTGTTGCGGATCACCGTCATCCCCATGCCCTCGGGTAAGCGAGAGACAAATTCTGGCCAAATTTGGGCCGGGTCGGTCGCCGTGGTTGTGGTGCCATCGACCATAAACAATACCCGATCGGCGTGTTCGATTTCACTCCAGGCACGTTCAATCCCAATCCGCTCCACTTCATCCGAGGCATCCCGTAAGCCGGCAGTATCGATGATATGCAGTGGCATACCGTCAATGTGAATATGTTCACGGAGCACATCGCGGGTGGTGCCTGCGATTTCGGTGACAATCGCGCTCTCTTTACCGGAAAGGGCATTGAGCAAGCTGGATTTACCGGCATTCGGGCGTCCGGCAATGACCACCTTCATCCCGTCGCGCATAATCGCCCCTTGATTGGCTTCTTTACGCAACAGGGCGAGACGCTCAATGATATGCCCAAGATCGCTGGCCACTTTACCGTCAGAGAGAAAATCAATCTCTTCATCAGGAAAGTCGATGGCCGCTTCCACATACATGCGCAGATGAATCACTTTTTCGACCAGTTGGTTGACCTGCTTGGAAAAGGCCCCTTGCAGGGACTGCAACGCAGAGCGAGCCGCTTGTTCTGAGCTGGCATCGATTAAATCGGCGATTGCTTCAGCCTGGGCTAAATCCAGTTTATCGTTTAAGAAGGCGCGCTCGGAGAATTCACCGGGGCGGGCTGCTCGCACGCCGTCAAAGGCGCTGATTCGCTGAATAAGCATGTCCATGATCACCGGGCCACCGTGACCTTGCAGCTCTAGAACATCTTCACCTGTGAATGAATTGGGGCCTTTAAAGAATAAGGCAATGCCTTGATCGATAGGTTGACCTTCTTGATCGAGAAAAGGCAAATAATCCGCACGACGAGGCACTAACTCGCGTCCCGTCATTTTTGTACCAATCTCATGAGCGAGAGGGCCGGACACGCGGACAATCCCTACGCCGCCGCGGCCTGTTGCTGTGGCTTGTGCCACGATAGTGTCGGTTTGAGCCATATTGCGCACTCTTGATGTCGGTGACAGGCCTAAAGGCCGTAAACGTGAAAAAGGCGACCGCGAGGTCGCCTTTTTATTATTGCTTGACGCGGCCTAACTTACGAGCGGGAATGAAGGCCTTTTTTCTCCAGCGATTTGTAAATCAAGGTTTGCTGGATAAGCGTCACGATGTTCGATACCAACCAGTATAGAACCAGACCGGATGGGAAGAACAAGAAGAAGAAGGTAAAGACCACGGGCATAAAGGTCATGATCTTCTGCTGCATAGGATCAGTGACTGTGGTTGGGCTCATCTTCTGGATCAGGAACATAGAGGCGCCCATCAGAATTGGCAGCACGTAGTAAGGGTCTTGTGCCGACAAGTCTTGAATCCAGCCAAAGAAAGGTGCATGGCGCAGTTCAACTGACTCCATCAGTGCCCAATAAAGCGCAATGAAAATAGGCATTTGCAGTACCAGCGGTAAACAGCCACCCAAGGGGTTCACTTTTTCACGCTTGTAAAGCTCCATCATTTCTTGGCTCATGCGCTGACGATCGTCACCGATACGCTCTTTCATTTCTTGCAGCTTAGGCTGCAGCATGCGCATTTTCGCCATCGAGGTGTACTGCGCTTTGGTCAGTGGGTACATGGCACCACGGACAATGAAAGTCAGCATGATAATTGCGATACCCCAGTTGCTGACGAAGGTTTGAATCGTCGAGAGCAACCAGTGTAGCGGCTTAGCGATAAACCACAGCCAGCCATAGTCGACTACCAAGTCTAGGCTTGGCGCCACCGCGGCCATTTGCTCTTGCAGTTTCGGACCAACCCACAAGGTTGCGGTGAGCGTTTTACTGGTGCCTGCTGCAATGGTATCGCTGGTTTTGGTTTGGATATAACCATACTGGGCGGTAGTACGGGTGCTCAGCACATTATTGTCCGCACGTGGGATCCACGCGGTAGCAAAGTAGTGCTGGATCATCGCTGCCCAACCTTGGTTAAACGTCACATTCAAGTTTTTGCTTTGCATGTCATCAAAGCTGTATTTTTCGTAACGTTTATCGTCGGTAGAGTACGCGCCACCACGGTAGGTTGGCATGGTTAAGCTACCGCCATCGTCCAGCAGGTTTTGTTTTAGCTGGGTGTACATGGTGACACTGGCGTTGGCATCGGTTTGGTTATCGATGGTGTGCTCCACATCCACCGCATAGCTGCCACGCTTAAGCACAAAGGTTTTGGTGTACGTGATCCCGTCTTTTTCAACCGTCATTGGCACGCGCAGGGTGTCTTGGTCGTCAGAGAGGGTAAAGGTGTTTTGCGCCACCTGATACTGTGCACGGCCTTGCGCAGTATCAATACCATTGGCACCAATTAAACCGCTTTGCGCCACAAAGGTATGATCGGGCTTGGTGTGCAGCAGCGTGAAAGCATTGTCAGAGTTGAGCTCCGCATCGTACTGAGGCAGCTCGGCGTGCACAACATCACCGCCTTGTGTATCCACTTTAAGTGTTAATACATCGGTTTTGATGGTGACGAGCTTGTCAGAGACAGGCTGTGCATCGAGAGACGTGGTATCGCCATTGTCGCTGCTAGGCACGTCACTGTGAGTGGTTTGCTGCTGCTCAACGCCCTGTCCCTGCGGCTGCGGGGATTCTGGTTTGTTCCATTCCATGTACAGCATGAAAGAAACGAACAATAGGGCAATCAACAGGATATTACGTTGGGAATCCATTGTTAATTGTCTCTGTTATGGTGGTCGCAAGGCGGCACGGGATCGTAACCGCCATCATTCAAAGGGTGGCATTTTAATAGACGTTTGCCTGCCAACCAACACCCTTTTATCACACCATGGGATTGAATCGCCATGATGGCATAGTGGGAACAGGTTGGTGTAAACCGGCATCGTGGCCCAATCAATGGGCTGATCACCAGTTGATATCCCCGAATCAGCGCGATGAGCGCTTTTTGCGCGGCGGTCGCGACAAACGTTGCCATAACTTGTCCAATTCGTCTCGCAGCGCTTGATTGCTTAGGTCGTTGGCACTTTTTTTCGCGATCACCACAAAATCTTTCGCCGGCAGTTGATGCTGACGTAAACGAAAGCTCTCGCGAACCACACGTTTAAAGCGGTTGCGATCAACGGCAAGTTTGATTTGCTTTTTCGGAACAGCTTGACCGAGACGTGGGTGGTCGAGCGAGTTAGATCGGGCGAGTATGGTTAAGTGCGGCGAACCTGCGCGATGCGGTTGCTGGAAGACGGCACTGAAATGTTCGGGAGTTAGCAGACGTAACTCCCGAGGATAAGCGAGCCTATTCACAAATCACTGCGGATTATTTAGAAAGCTGCTTGCGGCCTTTCGCACGGCGAGCGGCAATGACCTTACGGCCGTTCTTAGTCGCCATGCGCGCACGGAAACCGTGAGTGCGCTTACGCTTTAGAACTGAAGGTTGAAAAGTGCGTTTCATGGTTTCTACCTTTATTACTGATCAGTGTTAGGTTTGTTAACCCGACGTGGGAGGTTAGCAACAGGCAATACCTTAGCCAATGTCTCCGACGCCTCTCAACAAAGAGGGCGGATTGTAGCCATTGACTAACGATTAGTCAATCACTAAACCGATGCCACTCCGGGCCGGGAATTATAAGCGCTCAGTCAGAGATCGCAAGGATCCTTCGTTTACGATCGCCAGTTAAGACGCGATCCCGACTTGATTCAAAAACTTATGCAAGCGTGGATCGGCGCAGTGATTAAACAGCCAATCCGGTGTGCCTTGGGCTATGATGTGACCGTCATTCATAAACACCACGCGGTCAGCAACATCGCGAGCAAACTGCATCTCGTGAGTGACCACCAGCATGGTTTGATGGCGTGTGGCGAGCTTTTTCATCAACGCCAATACTTCGCCAACCCACTCTGGGTCTAATGCAGAGGTAGGCTCATCGAAAAGCAGTAATTCGGCCTCAAGTGCCATCGCTCGGCCAATGCCAACCCGTTGTTGCTGTCCACCCGATAAGGAAGCGGGGTAATGGTCTCCTTTATCACCCAAGCCTATGTCGTCGAGAATTTGTTGCGCGCGCTGACGTGCTGCCTCTTTAGACCAGCCTTTTACCGTTCGCAACCCTTCGGCGATATTGTCTCGTGCCGTGAGGTGAGCAAATAAGGCATAATTTTGAAACACAAAGCCTGTCTGGCGCCGCAACGCCAAAATCGCCTGTTTACGGGTGCTTGCATCGCCACTATCAACACGCTGATCGCCGATACTGATCACCCCTTGCTCCGCGCGTTCTAGGAAGTTAATACAACGCAATAGGGTAGATTTTCCCGTACCGCTCGGACCAATAATACACACGATTTCGCCACGCTCGATGGTCAAATCGATGCCATCAAGTACTGCGACGCCTTGGTAGACTTTTTTAAGCTTTTCTATCTTAATCATCGTTGGTACGCCTTATTAAGATGGCTTTCTGCCCAAAGTTGCACTCGGGTCAAAGCGACCACAACCGCCCAGTAGATCAGTGCGACCGCCAAATAGGCTTCGAAGAATTTAAAGCTCGACGACGCTTCCATCTGCGCCTTCGCCATGATTTCTGCCACCCCGAGGGTAAAGGCGAGTGATGTGGCTTTGATCATATCGATGAAGTAATTCATCAGCGAGGGAAGTGCGATCCGTGCTGCCTGTGGTAACACAATGCGCTGCATGGCTTGGCGAGTCGTCATGCCAATGGCCAGACTGGCTTCCATTTGGCTGCGATCCACGCTGGTAATGGCGGCACGAATTGACTCGGCCATATAAGCAGAAAAGTGTAAGCTGATCCCGATCACCGCGGCTGTGAAAGCATCCATTCCGACTAACGCGGGGATGACCTGAGGCAGACCGTAATACAGTAAAAATAGCTGAACTAAAAGTGGTGTACCGCGAAAGAAACTAATAAACAGTTGCGCGAGGCCATTGAAAACCGGTAGGCGAAACACGCGGATCAGTGCAATCGTCACTGCCAAAATCAGTGCAAACACTAATCCCCACACCGCCATCTCTAACGTGATCCCCAGATACTTCAGCAGTAACGGGAACAGAGAGGCCATATAGTCAAAATCAAACGCCATGTCTGTCCTTTAGATACACAGACCCGCCAAAGCGGGCCTATTTATGTGAGTAAATACTTACTTTTTAGTGACGTCGCCGCCAAACCACTTAACAGAAATCTGTGCCAAGGTACCATCTTCTCGCATGGCTGAGAGGGCGGTGTTCACTTCATCACGTAGGCGCTGACCGCGTGCTGAGTCGACAAATGGCCAAGCATTGGCAATGGTTTCAAACGGTTGTCCGGCCAGTTGAAGTGGCAAGCCCGATTCTTTAATCAGCTGCATGGCTGACAGGCGATCCATCACAAACGCATCGGCCCGACCGAGGGCGACATCGTGTTCAATCCCGGTCTCGTAGGTTTTAATGTCGATATCTTCGGCTGCCGAGTGTTCGCGCAACAATTGCTCGAAGTTCGAGCCAAGGTTTACTGCAACGGTTTTGCCTTTCAGATCAGCCACGGACTGAATCGTGTCATTGCCTTTACGAACCGTGATCTGTGCGCCGTCGACCACATACGGGTCGGTGAACAAATAGGTTGCCTGACGCTCGTCGGTGATGGTGATTTGGTTAGAAATGGTGTCGATGCGCCCGGTTTGTAACAGACCAAACAGGCCAGAGAAGTTAGCGGTCACATACTCGACTTGGTAGTCATTGCGGCGGCCAATCTCATCCCAAAGGTCAACTTCAAACCCTTGCAGCTGGTCTTGCTTCACAAAGGTGAAAGGGAAATAGCGCCCAGACATCCCCACTTTCACGGTTTCTTTGGCGAACGCGGGCACTGAAATCACCATGCTCACACTTAGCAAGGTGCTCAAGATCCATTTACTCATGACAACACTCCGTAATGATAACTTCAATAATAGGACGCGTATCATAGAAGTGAACGATCACTGGCGAGAAATACCGTCTGGTTATGAGCCATAACTTTATTCTCCGTGCGCGTCTCATTAAGGAGATGTGTGCAATCTTGTGAGTAAAAAGCGGGTACCTTGTGGCGATCCATGGTATATCTGTGGGATCTATGTGAATAACTCCGATCTTATTCACTGATTTCGGGATCTTGTGGGTGGCGATCTTCGCCTGACAGGAGTACCATTGTGACCTTTTCTTTTTCGGTATAACTGCGTGGAGTCAAACGTGTCATCATCGCTTTGGTTGCAGTGTCTTGAGCGCCTTCAGGAAGACCTACCTGCAACAGAATTCAGTATGTGGGTGCGGCCGTTACAAGCCGAGCTCAATGACAATACGTTGACCCTGTTCGCCCCAAACCGCTTTGTGCTTGATTGGGTGCGAGACAAATACTTGCATCAAATTAACCAGCTGTTGAACGAGTTTTGTGGCGTCGACGTGCCCATGCTGCGGTTTGAAGTGGGCAGCAAACCTGTGTCTGCAGCGCCCGCGGCGGCGCCAGCCGGACCGGCAGCGGCGCCCGCACCACAGCAAGCCCAGCCGGTGCCGAGCCGAGGTCGAGTGTGGGAACCGGCGCCGTCACCCGTTCAGTCGGATGTCAATCATCGCTCTAACGTGAACCCCAAGCACAAGTTCAATAACTTTGTTGAGGGTAAGTCTAACCAGTTAGCGTTAGCGGCGGCGCGTCAGGTGTCGGATAACCCAGGGGCGGCCTATAATCCGCTTTTTCTTTATGGCGGCACGGGCTTAGGTAAAACTCACTTGTTGCATGCGGTGGGTAATGCGATTTCCGATCGTAAAGCGGATGCGCGCGTGGTGTACATGCACTCAGAGCGTTTCGTGCAAGACATGGTGAAGGCGCTACAAAATAATGCGATTGAAGAATTTAAGCGTTATTACCGCAGTGTCGATGCACTGTTGATCGATGACATTCAATTTTTTGCCAACAAAGAACGCTCGCAAGAAGAATTCTTCCATACCTTTAATGCGTTGCTTGAGGGTAACCAGCAGATCATTCTTACCTCTGACCGCTATCCTAAAGAGATCAATGGGGTTGAGGATCGCTTAAAATCGCGATTCGGGTGGGGCCTGACAGTCGCCATTGAGCCGCCAGAGCTGGAAACGCGAGTGGCGATTTTGATGAAAAAAGCCGAAGATCATGCGATTCGTTTACCGGATGAGGTGGCGTTCTTTATCGCCAAGCGCTTACGCTCCAACGTCCGAGAGCTTGAAGGGGCCCTCAACCGCGTGATTGCCAACGCGAACTTTACCGGGCGTGCGATCACCATCGATTTTGTCCGAGAAGCGTTGCGAGATCTGCTCGCCTTGCAAGAAAAACTGGTCACCATTGATAATATTCAGAAAACAGTCGCTGAGTATTATAAAATCAAGATGGCGGATTTATTGTCGAAGCGTCGTTCACGGTCGGTCGCGCGCCCTCGTCAAATGGCGATGGCCTTGTCCAAAGAGCTAACCAACCACAGTTTGCCAGAAATTGGTGATGCCTTTGGTGGCCGTGACCATACCACCGTGCTGCATGCGTGTCGTAAAATCGAGCAGCTCCGTGAAGAAAGCCACGATATTAAAGAAGATTACTCTAACCTGATTCGAACATTGTCCTCTTAATTATGAAATTTACTCTTACGCGAGAGCAGCTGCTACAGCCGCTGCAACAAGTATCAGGCGCACTGGGTGGGCGAAGCACGCTGCCTATTCTCAGTAACTTACTCATCCAAGTGGCTGATCAGGCATTGACGTTGACAGCAACGGACATGGAAGTAGAGCTGAATGCCACCGCGCCGTTGGAAGGCGATCACCTCGACGGTGCGATTACAGTGCCTTCGCGCAAGTTTATGGACATAATTAAAGGGTTACACAGTGAAGCCCAAATCACGGTTGCGCAAGAAGGCGATCGTGTGGTGGTACGCGCGGGACGTAGCCGCTTTACGCTGTCGACATTGCCGGCTAATGATTATCCCAACATCGAGCAGTGGCAGGCAGATGTAAGTTTGCAGCTGCCACAAGATAAGTTGCGTCACCTGATTGACGCGACCCAGTTTTCGATGGCAAACCAAGACGTACGCTATTACCTCAACGGACTGTTGTTTGAAACAGAGGGGCAGACATTACGGACGGTCGGAACCGACGGGCACCGGATGGCGGTCTGTCAGCTCTCGATGGATGATACCTTACCCGCGCAGCAGGTGATTGTGCCGCGTAAAGGGGTGAGTGAGCTTGCGCGCTTGTTGGATGACAGTGAACACCTCGTTACTATCCAAATCGGCGCATCGAACATTCGAGCGGTGGTTGGCAATGTCACCTTCACCTCGAAGTTGGTGGATGGCCGTTTCCCAGACTATCGTCGCGTGCTGCCGCAATCCACCTCTCGCACACTTGAGGTCGACTGTGCGGAGCTCAAGCAAGCGCTGTCGTTAGCTGCGGTGCTGTCTAACGAGAAATTTCGTGGCGTTCGGATGAATATTGAAGGCAGCGAGCTACGTATTTCCGCCAATAACCCTGAGCAGGAAGAAGCCGAAGAATTTCTCGACGTCACCTTTCAAGGCGAGCCGATCGAAATTGGCTTTAACGTCAGCTACGTGTTGGATGTACTCAACACCTTACGCTGTGACAAAGTGCGCTTTTCGATGACAGATGCGGTGGGCAGTACCCTGATTGAAGACTGTGCCCGTGATGACGCCATGTATGTTGTGATGCCAATCCGCCTCTAGGTTATGGCGCTTACTCGATTGGTCGTTCACGACTTTAGAAATATTGAAGCCTGCGATATCGAACTGTCGTCAGGCTTTAACTTTTTAATTGGCCCCAACGGTAGCGGTAAAACCAGTGTGCTTGAGGCCATCCACTTTCTTGGCCACGGACGCTCATTCCGCAGCGCGCTGAATAGCCGAGTGATCCGTCATCAGCAGCCCAGTTTAACCGTGCATGGACGGGTTAAAACCCAAGATGCGATCTTGCTTCCTGTCGGCATTCAAAAGCGCCGCGATGGCACTGCGGATGTTAAAATAGGTCAAGAGAAAGGGCAGAAGCTGGTGGCCTTAGCGAAAGTGTTGCCTTTACAGCTGATCACCCCTGAAGGATTTGAGCTGCTGACGGATGGTCCCAAATTTCGCCGTGCGTTTATCGATTGGGGTGTGTTTCATTCTCAAGCTGGCTTTTTCGAAGCCTGGACGCGGGTCAAACGACTCACCAAACAACGCAACGCGGCGCTAAAAACGGCGCGGCGCTACCGAGAAATCCAGATGTGGGATGCGGAATTGGCGGTGTTGGCTGAGCAAATAAGCCAGTGGCGAGCCGATTATGTGGATGCAGTGGCTGAGCGCGCTGCCGCACTATGCGAGGCTTTTTTACCCGAGTTTTCGATACAATTTAGTTTCTCTCGAGGGTGGGAGAAAGACACGGATTACCAAACCTTGTTGGCAGCCAATTTTGAGCGCGACCAACAAATGGGATACACCGTCTCCGGACCGCACAAGGCGGATGTGCGTATCAAGGTGCAAGGGACGCCAGTGGATGATGTGTTGTCCCGAGGTCAGTTAAAATTAATGGTTTGTGCGCTACGACTTGCACAAGGCCAGCTCTATAGTGAACAACAGGGAATTGCCTGTATTTACTTGATTGATGATTTTGCATCGGAGCTTGATAGTCGCCGCCGAGCCCTATTGGCAAGCGAACTCAAGCGTACCGGCGCACAGGTTTTTGTCAGCGCCATTAGTGCCGATCAAGTCGCGGAAATGTGCGACGAAAATAGTAAGATGTTTCATGTGGAACATGGCAAAATAAACGCAGGATAAATAAGCGAGAGTAACTCAATGTCCAACGAATACGATTCATCGAGTATCAAGGTACTGAAGGGCTTGGACGCCGTCCGTAAGCGTCCGGGAATGTATATCGGCGACACAGACGACGGTACCGGCCTCCACCACATGGTGTTCGAAGTGGTCGATAACTCGATCGATGAAGCACTAGCCGGACATTGTAACGATATCGTGGCGACCATCCACGAAGACGGCTCTGTCTCGGTGAAAGATGATGGTCGTGGTATTCCTGTTGATATCCACGAAGAAGAAGGGGTCTCCGCCGCTGAAGTTATCATGACGGTATTGCATGCCGGCGGTAAGTTTGACGACAACTCCTACAAAGTTTCCGGTGGTTTGCACGGCGTGGGTGTGTCCGTGGTGAACGCACTCTCTGAGAAGCTAGAGTTGACCATTTGGCGTGATGGCCATATTCACCAGCTCAACTTTTCCCACGGTGAGCCACAAGGCCCATTGGCGGTGATTGGTGATACCGAACAAACAGGTACCCGTATCCGTTTTTGGCCCAGTGAAGAAACTTTCTCTGACATCAATTTCAACTATGACATCTTAGCCAAGCGTCTACGTGAGCTGTCGTTCCTGAACTCAGGCGTATCGATCAAGCTGGTGGATGAGCGCGAAGAAGATAAAGCGGATCACTTCAAATACGAAGGGGGCATCCGCGCCTTTGTTGAACACCTCAACAATAAGAAAACCGCGATTCACCCGTCGGTATTCCATTTTGAACACACGCGTGAAGATGGTGTGAGCGTTGAAGTGGCGATGCAATGGAATGACGGCTACCAAGAAAACATCTACTGCTTTACCAACAATATTCCACAGCGCGATGGTGGTACCCACCTTGCCGGATTCCGCGCCGCGCTGACGCGTACGCTGAACAGCTTTATGGATAAAGAAGGCTACTCGAAGAAAGCTAAGGCGGCGACCTCGGGCGATGATGCTCGTGAGGGTTTGACCGCTGTAGTGTCGGTGAAAGTGCCTGATCCTAAGTTCTCAAGCCAAACCAAAGATAAGCTGGTGTCGTCAGAAGTGAAGTCTGCCGTTGAGTCGGCCATGGGTGAACACCTGTCTGACTTTTTGATTGAGCATCCAGCGGACGCCAAAGTGGTGTGCACCAAGATTATCGATGCGGCGCGCGCGCGCGATGCGGCACGTAAAGCACGAGAGATGACTCGCCGTAAAGGTGCGTTAGATTTAGCGGGTCTTCCCGGCAAGCTAGCTGACTGTCAAGAAAAAGATCCAGCACTGTCTGAACTCTACATTGTGGAGGGTGACTCGGCAGGAGGCTCGGCCAAACAAGGGCGTAACCGTAAGAACCAAGCGATTTTGCCGCTCAAAGGTAAGATCCTTAACGTGGAAAAAGCCCGTTTTGACAAGATGCTCTCGTCGCAAGAAGTCGCGACCCTAATCACTGCGATGGGGTGTGGTATCGGTCGAGAAGAGTATGATCCGGACAAGCTACGTTATCACAGCATCATCATCATGACCGATGCGGATGTCGACGGCTCGCACATCCGTACCTTGTTGTTAACCTTCTTCTATCGCCAAATGCCAGAGCTGATTGAGCGTGGTTATATCTACATTGCTCAACCTCCTTTGTACAAAGTGAAGAAAGGAAAACAAGAGCAATACATCAAAGATGACGAAGCAATGGAGCAATACCAAGTCGCGTTGGCGTTGGAAAATGCTTCCTTGTTTGTGAATCCAGAAGCACCGGCGATGCACGGTGAATCACTCGAGAAGTTGGTCAAAGAATACAATGGTGTGATCAAGCTGATTAAGCGCATGAACCGCCGTTATCCGGCTTCGCTACTCAATGAATTGTTGTACCAGCCTCGCTTGTCGGTCGACGACTTGCGTGATGAGTGGGCAGCGAAGAAGTGGGTTGAAAACATCGTTGCGATTCTAAACCGTAAGTCAACGGGTGAAAGTCAATACCAAGCATCTTGCCGCTTAGACGAAGAGCATCAAGTGTGGGTGCCGGAGCTGGTGGTAAGGACGCACGGTGTTGATCACAAGTATCTGGTGAGTTACGACTTCTTAAACTCGAAAGAGTATGGACGTATTGCCAGCTTGTCTGAAACGCTTAATGAGCTGCTTGATGAAGGCGCTTATGTGCAGCGAGGCGAGCGTAAACAAGAAGTGGAAAGCTTCGAGCAAGCGCTGAACTGGCTGATTAAAGAGTCGACGCGTGGTGTATCGCGTCAGCGTTACAAAGGTCTAGGTGAAATGAACCCAGAACAGCTTTGGGAAACCACCATGGATCCTGAAGGTCGCCGTATGATGCAGGTGACCATTCAAGATGCGGTCGCTGCAGACGAGCTGTTTACCACCTTGATGGGTGATCAAGTTGAGCCACGCCGTGCCTTTATCGAAAATAACGCACTCAAAGTGGAAAACCTTGACGTTTAAACGATAAATCAATGGGTTAACCACTATTAAGGCCAGCTTTGCTGGCCTTTTTTTTTTGTTTTTATACGAGGCAGCACACAATATATTACTGTTTTTATACACAGTGTTTTTGTGGGTGAGTAGACTCAATAGCTCCGTAACGACAAAGTGATAGGAAGCCTGATGTCTATAAAAACGCGTGCTAATCTCCAACTGGTTTATGTGTCTAATATTGACCGTTCCGTGAGTTTCTACCAGCAACTGTTTCAGTGTGAGCCAGTGTTTACCAGCCCAAGATACGTCGCCTTTTCTGCCTCTGAGCAGGGCGATGCTTTGTTCGCGTTGTGGACCGGCGGCGAGCAGCCCTCACCATCAATCACGCGATTAAGCGAAATTGGCATTATGGTGCCCACCAATGATGACGTTGATGCTGTTTTTGACCAATGGTCGAACAACCTAACCATCAATGTTGTTCAACCTCCTTACGATGATGTGTTTGGCCGAACCTTCGTGATTCAAGATCCTGATGGGCATTTCGTGCGCGTAGCACCTATTGATTAAGCATACTGCTATCCTAATGAGGAGCAATTATGATCGATCATTTAAGTACTTACGCAACGAATTTCTCGGCGACTAAAGAGTTCTATCGTTCGGTGTTTGAGCCGCTCGGCTATACGATCCAAATGGAGTTTGTTGCAGAATGGAATACTGATTTTCCGACTCAGCGAATGTGTGCTTTTGGACCAAGCGATCGGCCCATCTTTTGGGTGATAGAAACCCAGACTCCCTATACCCCTCGTCATATCGCATTTTCAGCACCAACAAGAGCGACAGTGGAGGCGTTTTACGATGCTGGAATGAAGGCTGGGGGAATGGATAATGGTAAGCCAGGTCTTAGGCCTATGTATCACAACCATTACTTTGGTGCATTTCTTATTGATCCAGACGGCAATAACATTGAAGCGGTATGCCATCATCCTGAGTCGTAGTTTATCAAAGTGATCAGAGGATATATGAACGCACCTGTATTGATGGATAACCAGTGACACGAGAAGCGATGATAAAAAATCGCTCGACGAGGCTTGAAATCAAATCGCGCAACCTTATATAGAGTAATGAGGCGATGCCATTGGGTCGCCGGGGGCTTGTCCAAGTTGGAAAGCCGTAGATGATATTTTATTGCTTCATAGGAAGGGTAAGATTATGCGTAACTTTGATTTCTCTCCACTCTATCGTACCGCAATTGGTTTTGACCGTTTGTTCGATTTGGTTGAAAACACGAATGCGTCAAACGCAGGTGGTTTTCCTCCTTACAACATTGAGCAAGGCAAAGAGAACCAATACCGAATTACCATGGCGGTCGCTGGCTTTAGCCAAGACGAAGTAGACATTACTCAGCAAAAAAACAGCCTCACGGTTGCAGGTAAAAAACACAGCCGTAATCAAGATACCAAGTTCTTGTATCAGGGCATTGCTGAGCGTGATTTCGAACGCAAGTTCCACCTCGACGATCACATTAAAGTGACGGGGGCGGAAATGGAAAACGGCATGCTTCATATTGATTTAGTGCGTGAGGTGCCTGAAGAGGAAAAACCTCGTCGCATCGAAATCGGTAGCCGTTTACTCGAAAACGTTGAGTAAGTGTCGGCCAGAACGATACGAAAAAGGAGAGGGCAGCATGGCTGCCCTTTTTTGTCGCTAGAGAATTGTGGTGTTCAGATTTGCAAGCCTGCTTTACATCTTCGCTTTATAGACACGCTCCCTTCACTTGTACTTGTGGGCGGTTATCGCTCGCTAATGATGCCGCGGGTTGAACCTACTATTACGGCCTGTGTTTAAAAAGCGCGTGGTCGAGCCGTGAAAAAGAATCTGAGTTGCACAGACTAAGGCGATAAGTTTCACGTGGAACCTTTGGATTAGCTTTACGAACGATTCAATATCATTTACCAAACCAAACCAAACCAAACCAAACCAAACCAAACCAAACCAAACCAAACCAAACCAAACCAAACCAAACCAAACCAAACGATGTGCCTGTTAACGGCGTTTTGATATATAGCATGCGGGTTCGTTCGGTAGGTTGAACAACCAATAGTCAGGGCTTGGGCTGATGAAGGGCAAAGTCGTCTTTCAGCAATTAGCAAAAATGGGTAGGTTAGATAGCGGCGAGAAGGGAAATAGTATAGAGCGTTATCGCGTTGGCAAGAGGCGTAATAAGAGGTTTCACGTGGAACATAGGTACATACATGTTCCACGTGAAACCAACATTTATCCTTCGTTGTAGGCGCGCGCGACTTCTTCGGCAATCACTTTTATACCTTGTTGCATGGCATCATCTTCTTGGACATAGTTCATGCGAATACATTGTTTAGCATGATCCCAGCCTTCGTGATCGACACCAATAAAGAAATACTCTCCGGGAACAACCAGTACACCACGGGCCTTTAAGCGTTTATATAACTCTTGGGTGGAGATTGGGAGACCGTTAAACCAGAGCCAAAGGAAGATAGCTCCTTCTGGCTTATGAACACGAACTCGCTCATCGTTAATGGTGTCCAGCACCATCTTTAATGTGCGCTGCGACTTTTGTTGGTAGAAAGGACGAACGACATCTTTACTTAAGCGTAATAGATCACCGCGTTCTATCATCGCTAGCGCCATTGCTGGCCCCACACTGTTTGGTGACAGACTGACGATGCCGTTGATATTTGACATCGCACTGATCACGGCTTCATTCGCAATCACAATCCCACAACGAACACCCGGCAACCCTAGCTTACTGAGGCTAGAGCAGAGGATGGTGTTTTCATTCCAGAACGGTGCAACGTCTTCAAAAATAATATCAGGGAAGGGCGTGCCATAGGCGTTATCGATGATTAGTGGAATATTGTTGTCGCGTGCGAGTTGGTCCAGTTGTTGAATTTCGTTATCGGTTAACACGTTCCCGGTCGGGTTAGTCGGTCGGGAAGCACAGATGGCGCCAATGCTTTCATCAATCCTTAGGCGACTGAAGTCGACGTGGTACTTAAATTGGCGGTTATCCAATAATTCAATGTCAGGTTGGTAGCTAACAAAGATATCGTCGTTGATACCGGCGTCACCATAACCGATATATTCGGGCGCAAGGGGCAGCAAGATTTTTTTGTGGCTACCATCGGCGTAGCGTCCAGCTAATAGGTTAAACAGATAGAAGAATGCACTTTGGCTGCCATTGGTCAGCATGATGTTCTTGCTTGAGAGTTGCCAGCCATAGGTCTGATTAAGAAGTTCAGCGAGCGCATTGAGCAATGCTGATTTACCTTGGGGACCATCATAGTTGGTCATGGCATGTAATAGACTGCCATCTTCCAAAATTGACTGGCTAAGCGTTTTAAAATACTCGAGCATTTCTGGGATGGCTGCAGGGTTGCCGCCACCCAACATAATGGCGTCTGGGTTACGTAAGCCATCATTCAGATCGTCCATTAGTTGCGTGATGCCTGAGTGGTTAGCGAGCTTCTCGCCAAAGTGAGTGACTTCCATGGTTACTGCCTTCAAGGTTCGGTGTTTGTTGTTATGGTTAAACAGCCATCAACATACAACAATCTATTGTGCAAAAGAAAGTATCGAGAGCTCGTTATCGGATAATCAATAGGCCGTGCGATTGACGGACTTGTTACGTTATCGGTACACCTTGACCGAACCATTGCAGCAGTGATTTAGGCGCTGATTGTTCCACGTGAAACCATGATGACGCTTCGACAATCATGCGATGGATTGGATAGGGAGAGACAATCACGGGTAAGGCGTTAAGAGTAGATACACCTTAATTCAATAAAAAAGCCCCGCGTTATAGCGGGGCCGAGTCGTGTATTGCTGATAATTACTTCTGTAGAACAGAGATATCTGCCACGTTGAGGAACTGCTCACGGATAAGGTGAAGCATCGCCAAACGGTTGGCTTTCAGTGCAGGATCATCTGCCATGACCATCACGTTATCAAAGAAGGTATCAACCGGTGTGCGCAACTGCGCCAGCTCGGTCAATGCGCCTTGATAATCGCTGTCTGCAAATAAAGGTTTAACCGCGGCGACTTTCTCTGCCACTACGTCCGCCAATGCTTTTTCAGCGTCTTCTTGTAGCAAGCTAGCATCGACGCTGCTAGGAAGCTCACCGTCATACTTGGCCAAGATATTACCCACACGCTTATTGGCCGCGGCAAGCGCTTCGGCTTCTTCAAGACTGCGGAAGTGCGACACCGCTTTAACGCGGCTGTCAAAGTCAGCAGGCTTGGTTGGACGACGTGCCAACACCGCTTGGATGATATCCACGCTATAGCCCATATCTTGGTACCAAGCGCGGAAACGACCTAGCATAAAGTCGAGGACATCCGCCTCTACCTCTTTGTGAGTCAGACGGTCATCGTACTGAGCTTTGGCATCGCGGATGAGGTCGACAAGATCAAGCTGATAGCCGTTCTCGACGATAATACGCAGAACGCCTAACGCGGCACGACGCAGGGCGAAGGGGTCGCTGCCTTTAGGTGCTTGACCAATCCCAAAGATGCCTACGATGGTATCCATTTTGTCAGCCATCGCGAGTGCTGAGGAGACCGGCGTCGTAGGTAGCTTATCACCGGCAAAGCGCGGCCAGTATTGCTCATTTAGCGCCAGCGCTACGGCTTCGGGCTCGCCATCATGACGCGCATAGTGCATGCCCATCACGCCTTGGGTTTCAGTGAATTCAAACACCATCGAGGTCATGAGATCACACTTAGCCAGTTGGCCTGCGCGCTCAGTGTGTGCCTTGTCGGCACCGATACGCTCTGCAATCTGCCCTGCGAGTGCAGTAATGCGATCGGTTTTATCTTTGATAGTACCCAATTGCTTTTGGAATACCGCGCTATCTAGCTCTGGCAGGCGATCAATCAATGGGCGCTTGCGGTCAGTATCAAAGAAGAACTCAGCATCCGCGAGGCGAGGACGCACGACTTTTTCATTCCCTGAGATAACCTGCGCCGGATCTTTCGATTCAATGTTAGATACGAAGATAAACTTAGGCAGTAGCTCGCCGTTAGTGTCATAGACAGGGAAGTACTTTTGGTCGCCTTTCATGGTGTACACCAGCGCTTCTGATGGCACTTTAAGGAACTTGTCCTCAAAAGAGGCAGTCAGTACCACTGGCCACTCCACCAGTGAAGTGACTTCTTCAACCAAGTCTTCATCCAGCTCAGCCATCCCACCAACCGCGGCAGCTGCTGCTTTGGCATCTTTAATAATCAATGCCTTACGCTTTTCATAATCGGCCATGACCTTACCTTCACGCTCGAGGCGCTCTGGGTACTGGTCAGCATGATCCAGCGTTAAGCTCGATTCACCCATAAAGCGGTGACCGCGAATCACGCGATCGGACGCCACGCCAAGGATGGTGCCTTCAATCTAGGTGTCCCCATACAGCATCACCAAGGTTTTCACTGGGCGGATAAACTGGGTGTCTTTGTCACCCCAGCGCATGGGTTTAGGAATAGGCAGTTTGCTCAGGGCGTTGTCGGCCAGTACCGGCAATAAGGCGTCGATGGCTTGACCGGGTACGTGTTGACGATACAGCAACCATTCACCTTTATCGGTTTTTAGGCGCTCGGCCTCGCTCACGTCAATCCCGTTACCGCGCGCCCAACCCATGGCCGCTTTGGTGGGGTTGCCATCTGCGTCAAAGGCGGCGCTGACCGCAGGTCCGCGTTTCTCAACCACTTTATCTGGCTGGCGATCGCTCAACGCCGCAACTTTAAGTGCTAAGCGACGCGGGGAGGCGTACCAAGTAATCCCTTGGTGGCTCAGATCAGCGTCTTTCAATTGTGCGTCGAATTGGCTGGCAAAAGCTTCAGCCAAGGTGCGCAAGGCTGTGGGTGGTAGCTCTTCAGTGCCGAGCTCAATCAGGAAATTTTGCGTTGCCATGATGCTCCCTTATTTGGTGTGTCGGCACATCGGGAAGCCCAGCGCTTCGCGAGATGCATAGTAGGCTTCGGCGACACGTTTAGTCAGTGTGCGAATGCGCAGAATATAGCGTTGACGTTCAGTCACTGAGATGGCTTTACGCGCATCCAGCAGGTTGAACGCATGACCGGCTTTTAGGATCTGTTCGTAAGCAGGCAAAGGGAGCGGCTGCTCRAGATCCAGTAGCTTGGTACTTTCGGCTTCGCACTGATCAAAGTAGCGGAACAGAAAATCAACATCAGCGTGCTCAAAGTTATAGGTTGATTGCTCCACTTCGTTTTGGTGGAAAATATCGCCGTAGGTGACTTTGCCAAATGGGCCATCGGTCCAAACCAGATCATACACAGAATCGACTTCTTGAATGTACATCGCCAGACGTTCGATACCGTAGGTAATCTCACCAGTGACCGGTTTACATTCCAGGCCGCCAACTTGTTGGAAGTAGGTAAACTGGGTGATCTCCATCCCGTTTAGCCAGACTTCCCAACCTAGGCCCCAAGCGCCCAGCGTCGGGTTTTCCCAGTTATCTTCCACAAAGCGAATGTCGTGGACTTCTGGATCAATACCCAGCACACGCAGCGAGCCTAAATACAGCTCTTGAATGTTGTCAGGTGATGGTTTCAGGATGGTTTGAAACTGGTAGTAGTGCTGCAGACGGTTCGGGTTCTCGCCATAACGCCCATCGGTAGGTCGACGAGAAGGTTGAACGTAAGCCGCTGCAATGGGCTCTGGACCAAGTGCACGCAAGCATGTCATTGGGTGGGAGGTACCTGCACCCACTTCCATGTCTAGCGGCTGAACAATGGTACAGCCTTGCTGGGCCCAATAATCCTGCAGCGCGAGGATCATACCCTGAAAGGTTTTGATATCGAATTTATGCATTGTCAGGTTCGCGCGAGTTGATGAATGGAGAAAATAGCTGGCAATTATAACTCGCAGCGCGCTCAAGCAGTAGGGGGCTGGCGGATTTTTGTGCGCCTTTGATTCGCTTATTTTCTGCATATAGAGGGAGGAGGAATAGAAGTTGCCAAGCGATTGTTCAAATCGTACACTAGCGCCGTCTTGGGGAGTAGTCGACCACTGCACAGTCAGTGGGGCAATCATCAACATAGTTGAAGCAAAATCTTCATGGTGATTGCAAGCCTGCCATTAGGTGCTCTGGGCTTGACGAGACCAACGACAATCGCACGAACCGGGGTGGGGCGTGTGTGTTGTCGTGGTTGAATCATAATAAGCCCTGCCCCAGATGAGCAATGTCATGAGCGTTCTTGCTATTTCTATCTCCACCGTCACCTTGGCGGAAATCGGGGATAAAACCCAATTACTATCGCTGGCGTTAGCGACACGTTTTCGTAAACCCGCGGTGATTATCTGTGCCATCTTGTTGGCGACGTTAGTCAACCACGCCATTGCCGCCTGGCTCGGGGTGGTTGCGGCCGATATTCTGACCGATACCGTATTGCATATTGTTTTGATCATCAGTTTTAGTGTGATGGCGGTATGGATGCTGATCCCTGACAAGCTTGAGGAAGAAGGGATTCAGGGTAAAAGCGCGTTCTGGGCGAGCTTCAGTGCCTTTTTTGTTGCAGAAATCGGCGATAAAACTCAGATCGCAACCACAGCATTGGGCGCTCAGTTTAATGATGCGCTTTGGATTGTGGTGATTGGGTCAACCATTGGCATGCTGTTGGCCAATGTTCCCGTGGTGTTGGCCGGTGATAGAATTCAACGTCATATGCCATTTGCGGTGGTACGGGCGCTCGCCGCAGCCATGTTTGCGGCGTTGGCTGTACTTGATACCTGGTATCTACTGAGTTAGCGCAAGACAATGATGGATCGATAAGGGTTGGCGTTATGCCAGCCCTTTTTTGATCAAAAATTGAAACGGCACGGTCTCTGTTTGGGCTGCGACCAGGGTATGGTCCATAAAGCGACAAAAACTCGGGATATCCCGTGTCGTGGAGGGATCATCCGCGGTGATAAGCAAGGTCTGACCGTCATCCATGTGGCGGATACGCTTACGCACCATCATTACTGGCTCGGGGCAACGTAGGCCTATGGCATCAAGTTGGAGATCGGCATGGTCAAAAGGGGCAGTCATGTTAAATACCTCGAAAAATGTCGGTCTGATCATACTTATGGCGAGGAATTATTCAAACAGGGTTGTGTTTGTAAAAAGAATGTGTAGATTAATTAACAAGTCGTTAACGAAAGGCGGGGTCATGAGAAAAGCACAAACGGGCAAATTGGGCTTAGCTTATGGACACCGTATCGCAGCTTACACAGGGCTGAGCGGACTCGCTTTTTGGGTATTAACGCAAAGTCATGAGCACGCTCTCTTGGCAACACTAGCAATTTGCGCTGCAGCGCTGGGGCTATTGGTGGAAACCTTAGCCACTTCGACACCACGTTCGCAGCCTGACTAGGCTAACTCACTCAACAGCTACACTCACTCCCAGTTTTCTTGGGCTTCCCCGCTTTCGGAGCGGGATTTTTTTTGTCTGTACGTCACCAAAAAAGGCCAACCTGTAACAAAGATTGGCCTTGTTGCGTGAATTAACCTTGGTGAGTGATATCAATCACCACGCGGCCTTTCACCTCGCCCTGAATAATTTTATCCGCATATTCTGGGGTTTGCGCCAGTGCGATAGTGTGGCATGCCTGTTCAAAGTAACTGGCTGGGAGCAGCTTGGTAAGTGACTGCCACGCAGCTTGACGTTGCGCTTTCGGGCAAGAAACGGAGTCAACACCTTGCAATCGCACATTGCGTAAAATAAACGGCATTACAGTTGCGGGTAAATCAAAACCGCCGGCAAGGCCGCATGCGGCGACCGTCCCCCCGTACTGGATTTGTGAGAGGACATTGGCAAGCATTTGACTGCCTACGGTATCAATTGCGCCAGCCCACTGTTGCTTGTCCAGCGGGCGACCGGGTGCGCTAAAGGACTCACGCGGTAGCACGTCCTCAGCGCCTAGTTGCTTAAGCCACGCTTGATTGGTTTCAAGTCGGCCTGTGACTGCACTGACGCGATAGCCCAAAGCATGCAATAAGGTGACCGCGACCGAGCCAACGCCGCCACTCGCGCCGGTGACTAACACAGGACCATCTTCAGGTTTTACGCCGCCATCGATTAAGGCTTGCACACATAACATGGCGGTAAACCCAGCGGTACCTACCATCATTGCCTGTTGCTCAGTGAGGCCCTCAGGAAGGGGAACGAGCCAGTCGCCATTAACACGCGCTTTCTCGGCCATGCCACCCCAGTGTGACTCTCCGACGCCCCAGCCAGTCAGTACTACTTTGTCTCCGGGCATATAGTCAGGATGCTGGCTATCGGCAACCGTGCCCGCAAAGTCTATCCCCGGCACCATGGGGAATTGGCGAACAATCTTACCTTTGCCGGTGATGGCTAGGCCGTCTTTATAATTGAGGGAGCTGAAATCAACATTGATGGTGACATTACCATCAGGCAGCAAATCGTCATCGAGTGAGGTGATCTTCGCGAGGGTTTGTTTTTCGTGTTGTTCGAGGACAAGCGCGTTAAACATGGCATTCTCCCGGTTGGAATAAGTGAGCGGCCATACTAGGCCGTGCGAATAAGCAATCACTTGCGTTACATCAATCACTATGCGATTGAACGCCGTTAGGCGCAACCTAAAAAAAAGAGCGGTAAACACCGCTCTTTCATGGTCACAAGGAAGGCATTACACGCGCTCGAACACGGTGGCAATCCCTTGGCCTAGGCCAATACACATGGTTGCCAAGCCTATTGTCGCATCTTGACGCTCCATTTGATGTAACAAGGTGGTCGAGATGCGTGCGCCTGAACACCCTAATGGATGTCCTAACGCAATGGCACCTCCATTGAGGTTAACCTTTTCATCCATTTTATCCATCAGGCCGAGATCTTTCACACAAGGCAAAGACTGGGCAGCAAATGCCTCATTCAGTTCGACCAAGTCAATGTCATCGATGCTTAGGCCCGCACGTTTGAGCGCTTTTTTGGTCGCTGGGACCGGGCCATAGCCCATGATGGATGGGTCACAACCTGCAACGCCCATCGCGCGGATGCGAGCACGAATTGGCAGGCCTAGCGCTTTGGCTTTCTCTTCGCTCATCACTAGCATTGCTGCCGCACCATCGGAAAGGGCCGATGAAGTACCTGCTGTCACTGTACCGTTTGCCGGATCAAAGGCGGGACGCAAACCAGCGAGGCTCTCTACGGTGGTCTCTGGACGAATCACTTCATCACTTTCCACCAAGGTGAGCAGGCCATCGGCATCGTGGCCTTCAATCGGCGCGATCTCGTCTTTAAAGCGGCCTTCAACGGTAGCGGCGTGCGCACGGGCATGGGAGCGCGCCGCAAACTCATCTTGCATTTCACGGCTAATGCCGTGCATACGGCCAAGCATTTCTGCGGTCAGTCCCATCATACCGGCGGCTTTGGCGACGGATTTTGAGAGCCCGGGGTGGAAGTCGACGCCATGGTTCATGGGAACATGGCCCATGTGCTCCACACCACCAATTAAAAAGGTATCGCCATCGCCAACCATAATGGCACGGGCGGCGTCATGGAGAGCCTGCATCGACGAGCCACACAGGCGGTTGACGGTGGTTGCACCCACGCTATGTGGAATGCCAGCAAGGAGTGCCGCATTACGGGCAATATTGAAACCTTGCTCGAGCGTTTGCTGTACACAGCCCCAGTAGATGTCTTCGATGCTGGTGCTTTCTACCGCAGGGTTGCGTGCCAGCAGAGATTTCATCAGATGCGCGGATAGATCTTCAGCGCGGACGTTGCGAAATACACCGCCTTTCGAACGGCCCATGGGGGTACGGATACAGTCAACGATCACTACATTGTTCATTGTTCTCTCCTTAAACTTAGGCTGATTGCGGTGCGTTGACCGGTGTAACATCAAAATAAGCCTGTTTGTCGCCAGCTCGACGTTTCATATCAGCGGGGACGTGATACAAGGCACCGAGATCCGCAAACTTTTCTGCCATGGCGACATAGTTTTCGACACCCAAGGTATCCACGTAGCGGAAAGCACCGCCTCGGAATGGAGGGAAGCCGATACCGTAAACCAAAGCAATGTCTGCTTCTGCCGGAGAGGCAATGATGTTTTCTTCCAAGCAGCGGGCGACTTCGTTGATCATCGGCACCATCATACGAGCGATAATCTCCTCGTCACTGATCTCTGCTTGACCTCCTTCAATCACGGGGGCGAGCAACGCAGAGACTGCTTCGTCGGCTTCTTTTTTCGGCTTGCCTTTCTTGTCTGTGGTGTAGCGATAGAAGCCTTTGCCATTTTTCTGACCAAAGCGCTCGGCCTCAAACATCACATCAATGGCATCACGGCCAGATTTACTCATACGGTCTGGGAAGCCTTCTGCCATCACTGCCTGAGCATGATGTGCGGTATCGATACCAACCACATCAAGCAGATAAGCAGGGCCCATAGGCCAGCCAAATTGTTTTTCCATGATTTTGTCAATGCGCTGGAAGTCCACCCCGTCACGCAGTAGCAAGCTAAAGGCATGGAAGTAGGGGAACAATACGCGGTTGACGAAAAAGCCAGGGCAGTCGTTGACGACCACGGGCGATTTACCCATCTTGGCGGCATAAGCCACCACGCGCGCGATGGTTTCATCAGAGGTTTTCTCGCCACGAATCACTTCCACTAATGGCATGCGATGAACCGGGTTAAAGAAGTGCATGCCACAGAAGTTTTCTGGGCGGGCCAAAGACTTGGCGAGGGTGTTAATTGGAATGGTGGAGGTATTAGAGGCAATCACCGTATCGTCACTGACTAGCGCTTCCACTTCTTTGAGTACGCTCGCTTTGATTTTCGGGTTCTCGACCACAGCCTCGACCACGACATCGCTGTGCTCAATGCCCGCATAGTGGAGGCTTGGAGTGATTGACGACAGCACTTGGCCCATTTTAAAGCCATCAATGCGACCGCGGCTAAGTTGCTTATTCAACAACTTGGTCGCTTCCGTCATGCCCAGTTCCAATGACTGGGGCGCGATGTCTTTCATCATTACCGGCACGCCTTTCAGCGCGGATTGATACGCGATACCGCCGCCCATGATGCCTGCGCCGAGCACAGCTCCACGCTGCGTATCTTTACCTTGTTTGGCTGCTTTCTTTGCATTGCCCTTAATGACTTGGTCATTGAGGAAAATACCCACAAGGGCTTTGGCAACGTCAGTCTTGGCCAATTTAACAAAGTAACGGTTCTCAACCTCAAGCGCCTCATCACGTCCTAGGCTTGCGGCTTCTTCAATCGCCTTAACGGCCGCCATCGGAGCGGGGTAATGCTTACCAGCAACCTGAGCGACCATGCCTTTGGCCATGGTAAAGCTCATCGCCGCTTCGGTGCGATTGAGGGCTAGAGGTTGTTGTTTTTGATGGCGGCGGGTTTGCCAATCAATCTTGCCTTCAATGGCTTGAGTAAGCATGGCTATTGCGGCATCACGCAGTTTGTCGCTCTCTACCACCGCGTCGACCAGTCCCTCTTTCAACGCAGCACTGGCGCGCTTGTCTTTTCCTGCGGTAATCAGCTCCATTGCGGTATCTGCGCCGACAAGACGTGGCAAACGAACGGTCCCTCCAAAGCCCGGCATAATACCGAGTTTGGTTTCGGGTAGACCGATACGGGCGTCAGTGCTCGCCACGCGTAAGTCAGTGGCGAGTACGCACTCACAACCACCGCCAAGAGCATGGCCATTAATGGCACTGATCGTTGGGAAAGGTAGGTCTTCCAAGCGGTTAAAAATAGCGTTAGCACGTGCCACCCAGTCAGACAGTTCCTGATCTGGCTTGGCAAACAGGCCGAGAAATTCTGTGATATCCGCGCCTACAATAAAGGCTGATTTGGCTGAGGTGAGTAGTAAGCCTTTAATGTCTTGGCCCGCAAGCGCTTCCAGCGCTTCGTTTAAGCTTTCTAGCGTTGCAAGATCCAGTTTGTTGACAGAACCTTGGCTGTCCAGCGTCAGTTCTGCAATGCCGTTATCCAATGCACGAACTGAAAGGTTATCTCCTTGGTAGATCATGGTCGTTCTCCACGTTGGCAGTACCATCCTGGTTGAAGAGTGTTCTGGTTAGACCAGATGCGACCTAGTGTGGATCATTGTTATAAGAAATGACAACCAAAAGTTAAACGAATGTTTAAAATATGTGGTGTGAGTAGAAGCTTTACACTGCGTTATTCTCTGATGGGCTATGGTAGACTGACGGGGAAAAGTATTGGGTCGAGCTGTGTATGTCCATCACTCCCTATCGGGTTCCTGCTCAAACAGTCCGCTGTGAGCAGGAGATAAAGAAAAGTCGCTTCATTACCTACCTTGCTCATACGCAAGGAGAAGAAGACGCCAAACAATTTATTCAATCTATCCGTGAGACCTATCCAGATGCACGTCATCACTGTTGGGCATTCGTCGCGGGTCGGCCTGAATCCTCCGTACAGTGGGGGTGTGGCGATGATGGTGAACCTGCCGGGACGGCGGGTAAGCCCATGCTCGCGCAGCTTTCCGGTGCGAATGTCGGTGAAATTTGTGCGGTGGTGGTGCGATACTTCGGTGGGGTAAAGCTGGGTACCGGTGGCTTGGTGAAAGCATACGGAAGTAGTGTGCAACAAGCGTTGATGATGATGGAAACGCGAGAAATCGCTGTCACGGTTCCTTACGTCTTAAGCTGTGAATATGCTCACATTGATACAATTGAATCCTTACTCAAGCAATACCATGGCGTTCAGCTTGATGCAGAATTCAGTCATAATGTGCGATTAACTGCGCGCATTGACGCGCGATTTGTCGCAGATTTTCTAGAAGCATTAAAAAACCAGACCCGCGGCCAGGCCCATGTGTCTCCGCTGGAAAATGAATCAACGTCAGGCACCTAGCCTGCTTTACGTGTAACGACGAGACGTCAGTTGAATACTGTCGCCGATAAGAGGGCCACGTCAGGCTATGCAATTTCGTTCCATCACCCGCATCGTCGGACTCCTGCTGGCCCTGTTCAGCATAACGATGCTCGCACCAGCGCTGGTCGCGTTTATATATCGAGACGGTGCAGGTTATCCTTTTGTACTGACCTTCTTTCTGTTGCTTGCCGGCGGTGGGTTGCTGTGGTTTCCAAACCGTCGTAATAAACATGAGCTAAAAGCGCGTGACGGCTTTTTGATTGTGGTCTTGTTTTGGACGGTGATTGGCAGCGCGGGCGCGGTACCCTTGATACTCTCGGAGCAACCCGATCTCTCCGTCAGCGAAGCCTTTTTTGAATCTTTTTCAGGCTTAACCACAACGGGTGCAACCGTGATTGTGGGGTTGGATGAGCTTCCCAAAGCGATTTTGTTTTATCGTCAATTGCTACAATGGCTCGGCGGCATGGGGATCATTGTGTTAGCGGTGGCGATTCTGCCTGTGCTCGGTATCGGGGGAATGCAGCTTTATCGAGCAGAAATCCCTGGTCCTGTCAAAGATACCAAGATGACACCGCGAATAGCCGAGACAGCCAAGGTGCTTTGGTACATTTATCTGACCTTGACCGTGAGCTGTGCGTTGGCCTATTGGCTAGCCGGTATGTCAGTCTTTGATGCGATCGGGCACAGTTTTTCGACTGTAGCGATTGGGGGCTTTTCGACCCATGATGCCAGTATTGGACATTTTGATAGTACCGCCATCAACCTGATCACGGTTGTCTTTCTGCTCATCTCTGCATGTAATTTCTCGTTGCACTTTGCCGCGTTTGCCAATAATGGCCTAAACATTAAGTTTTATCTCCGTGACCCTGAGTTTCGCGCCTTTTTGGTGATTCAGTTCTTATTATGGCTGGTGGTCTTTACCATGCTAAGTGGGCACCAAGTGTACGACGGTCCGACAGAGACATTAACCCAAGCCTTGTTTCAGTCTGTCTCTATCTCGACCACTGCTGGCTATACCACGACGACGTTCGCCCATTGGCCGTTGTTCCTTCCAGTCTTACTCTTGTTTTCATCGTTTATTGGTGGCTGTGCTGGCTCAACTGGTGGCGGGATGAAGGTGATCCGTATTCTGCTGCTCTCTCTGCAAGGGACACGGGAGCTAAAAAGGTTAGTGCACCCTCGTGCGGTCTATACCATCAAGGTCGGAAATAAAGCGCTAAGGCAACAAGTGGTCGATGCCGTATGGGGCTTCTTCTCGGCTTACGCGCTGGTCTTTGTCATTTGCATGTTGGCCTTAATTGCGACGGGGATTGAAGAATTAACCGCTTTTTCTGCGGTTGCTGCGACCCTCAATAACTTAGGACCGGGACTCGGAGAAGTGGCCGCTCACTTTGGTGATATTAATGATACGGCCAAATGGGTTTTGATCCTCGCGATGCTTTTTGGCCGTTTAGAGATATTCACGTTATTGGTTTTATTTACGCCCACATTCTGGCGCAGCTAGCCGAATGGGGAAGGAGAGAACATGAGCGCGCAACAGGATGCAACGCAAAAGGTCTTACTACTGCACTCTAGCCGAGAAGGGCAGACCAAGAAGATCCTGCATTTTATCGAGAAGCAGCTGGGTGAGTCGGCGGAGTGTGAGATAAAGGATATTCATCAGCTTCCTCAGGTCGATCTCAGTCGTTATGATCGCGTGCTGATTGGCGCGTCTATCCGATATGGCCACTTTAATAAAAAGCTGTACCAATTTATCAATACGCATGTTGATCAGCTCAAAGTGGCGAAAGCTGCATTCTTTAGTGTCAATCTCACTGCGCGTAAGCCGGGCAAAGACACACCAGAGACCAGCGCCTATAGCCGTAAGTTTATCGAGAAGTCACCGTGGACCCCTGAACTGCATGGCGTGTTTGCGGGCGCACTCTACTACCCACGCTATAAATGGTTCGATCGAGTGATGATTCGCTTTATCATGCATATTACGGGTGGGGAAACGGACACCACCAAGGAAGTGGAATACACGGATTGGCGTAAAGTGGCGGAATTCAGCGAGCAATTTGCCCGCTTTTAGGCCATAACGCTGATTGTTTGACCGAACGGCGGCTTTTTCTAAAAAAAGTCGCTTTTCCCTCTTGCCAAGGTGAGCAACTTCTCTATAATGCGCCTCCATCGACACGGCACACAGGGCAAGCGCTCAGCGGCCATGTCGGGGCAAAAAATCAAATAAAAATAAACGCTTGACGTCAGTTTTTAAATGATTAAGATAGCCCACCTACTTAACGCCGACAACGCGTTAGGGGAGTCAAAA
>NZ_MUFN01000016.1:0-38402 GCF_001996205.1 Salinivibrio sp. IB574
GCAAAAAGGCTTGGTTGAATCGCTAGCAAAACGCAACGAACAAATTTCGAAGCTGGAAGCACACAGCAGTGAGCTCAATAAGAAGTTGATTGAGGCACAAAGTGAAATTCGTGCACTGCGCGCCAAGATTGATACCCAAAAAGACGACCTACTAATGCGCTGGTTTACCTACGGCGGCATGGTGGCCGGCGGCGGCTTACTGTTTGGCCTTGTGCTGCCACACCTTATCCCACGCAAAAAACGTCGCCGTGACGGCTGGGCATAATGACTGAAAAAGGCTGCCTCGGCGGCCTTTTTTATTGCACCCGCCACGCCAGTTTTCAGGCACAAAATATCCGTGCTGCATTTCAATATGTATACTTGGGAAAGAAATCGGAGTCAGCATGGTCGCCATGCCGGGCTCCAAGGTTAATCCAAACAAGGAGTCTCGTGTGAAACATTATCTTGTCGGCGGAGCAGTACGTGATGCGCTATTGGGCTTGCCGGTCACAGATAAAGATTGGGTGGTCGTGGGCGCGACCGTCGAGCAAATGCAAGCGGCCKGTTACCAGCAAGTCGGCCAAGACTTCCCAGTGTTTTTACACCCGACCACACACGAAGAGCACGCCCTCGCCCGTACCGAGCGTAAATCAGGCCAAGGCTACACCGGGTTTATTTGCGACTTCTCACCAGATATCTCACTGGAAGCGGACCTTCAGCGCCGCGATCTCACCATTAACGCCATTGCCCAAGACGAAGATGGCAGCTTGATTGACCCGTATGGCGGTCAGCAAGATTTACACAACCGGATTTTGCGCCATGTCTCGCCTGCCTTTAGCGAAGACCCATTACGGGTTCTCAGAGTGGCGCGGTTTGCCGCCCGTTTTGCGCCGCTCGGCTTTACCCTTGCCGACGACACCTTAGCGCTGATGAAAACGATGGTCGCCAAGGGCGAACTCGCCCACCTCACCCCTGAGCGGGTTTGGCGCGAGTGGGAGAAAGCACTTGGCAGTGATTGTCCCGATGTGTTTCTTGCTGTGCTGCGCGATTGCGGTGCCCTAGCGGTAGTGCTTCCTGAAATCGACGCCCTGTACGGCGTGCCGAATCCAGCCAACTGGCACCCTGAAATCGACACCGGCATCCACACGGAAATGGTCAGCCGTTATGCCGCCTCATTGACCGACGACAAAGCCATCCGCTTTGCCGCACAAGTCCATGATCTCGGTAAGRCCCTCACCCCTGCCTCCATCTTGCCCGGCCATCGCGGCCACGGCGATCGCGGCCTGCCGGTTATCAAAGATCTGTGCGAGCGACTACGTATCCCCAACGCTTATCGGGATTTGGCCCTAGTGGTCAGTGCGCACCACTCCAAAATTCATAAGTGCGATCAACTCAGCCCTGAGCATTGGGTAGCGCTGTTTAATCAAATCGATGCGTGGCGCAAGCCCGAGCGGGTCGAGCAACTGGCCTTGGCGTGTTTGGCCGATGTCCGTGGCCGCAAAGGACGTGAAAACTATCACTACCCACAAGCCGACGCCTTACGCGAGCGCTTTGCTTGCGCGCAACAGGTAGAGGTTAAGCCAATTGTCGACGCAGGTTTTAAAGGGGCGGCGATTCGTGATGAGCTACATCGCCAGCGTATTCAAGCGGTAGCCGCGTGTCCGGCGCCCACCTGTCCCGACGCGGTTAGCGCGTCGCGTTAACGGAATTCACGCGCGGCTACCGACAAGGTGGTGAGCGTCGGGGTAAGGTCAATCAACTTACCGGCAATCACGTGCACCACCTCGCCCTGTCGCTCGACAATGCCATGCACTTTCAACACCTTGGCTTGCATAAAAGCACGGGATTGCGCCCGTGCCGTTCCCGCCCAAACCACCACATTGATATTGCCCGTATCGTCTTCCAAGGTGACAAAGGTTACGCCACTGGCCGTACCGGGGGATTGCTTGCCCGTCACCACCCCCGCTACCGCGACCCAGCTTTGCGACGCACACTGTGATAACTCAACACCACGGGTAAAACGCCCCAGCGTGCCGGCTTGCGCCATCAAACGAATGGGATGATCGGTGAGCGACAGCCCCAAGGCCGCGTAATCTTCAATCACGTTCTGCCACTGGGAAGGCGAATGAGGCAACGCCACCTCATCGTCACTGGCGGCGAGTAACGGCAACTGCCGCTGCTGATCCATCAGCGCCCAGCGCGCCTGAAAGCGGTTACCAGCCAGCGCTGCCAATGCGCCACTACTGGCTAGGGCTTGATAGGCATCGCGGTCAAGATGAATCCCTTGCAGTGCCGACAAAGACGTAAATCCCGTCTCTGGACGATGGGCCAGCAATCGGTCTATTGCCGCCATGCTTAATCCTTTGACAAACCGCAACCCCAGCCGCACGCCCCACTGTTCGCCAACCTTTTCTAAGCAATGATCCGCTCCCGAGTGTTGCACACAAACCGGCAACACAGGCACCTGATGGCGCCTGGCGTCTTGCATCAATTGTGACGGTGAGTAAAACCCCATCGGCTGGCTATTAAGCAAGCCGGTGTAAAACGCGGCGGGATAATAATGCTTTAGCCACGCTGATACATAGGCCAAAACCGCAAACGAAGCCGAGTGGCTCTCTGGAAAACCATAATCACCAAACCCACAGATTTGCCGGTAAAGCTGCTCGGCAAAGTCGGCGCGATAGCCTCGCGCAGTCATCCCTGCGATCAATTTGTCGCGAAATGGCGCCAATCCGCCCTTTTTCTTCCAGGCCGCCATCGCGCGGCGCAGCTGATCCGCTTCTCCACCGGAAAAGCCGGCCGCCACCATCGCCAGTTTGATCACCTGCTCTTGAAAAATGGGCACCCCGAGCGTACGCGCCAGCACTTGCTCAACCGCTTTGGACGGGTAGCTCACCGCTTCTTCCCCGTCGCGGCGCTTTAGATATGGATGCACCATGTCACCTTGGATCGGACCGGGGCGGACAATGGCAATTTGGATTACCAAATCATAATAACAAGCCGGTTTGAGCCGCGGCAGCATACTCATTTGTGCTCGCGACTCAATTTGAAACACTCCGACGGTATCGGCGTGCTGAATGCGTGCAAACACCGCCGGATCGTCGCCTTGTTGGGTGATCGCCGCCAAACTCAAGCGAGGGCCACCGGTTTGGGCAATCAAATCAAAGGTACGTCGAATCGCGGTGAGCATGCCCAGTGCCAGTACATCGACTTTCATCAGATGCAGTGTTTCCAGATCGTCTTTATCCCACTGGATCACCGTCCGCTCTGCCATCGCCGCATTTTCCACCGGCACCAACTCATACAAAGGCCCATCTGCAATCACAAAGCCACCCACATGCTGAGAAAGGTGGCGCGGAAAGCCAATCAATGTCTGGGTCAGCGACAGCCATTGTTGGCTTTTCGCGCTTTTAGGATCCAGGCCCAACTGCTGAAGTTGCTGCGTCCAAGGCTGGGTTTTATCGCGCCGATTGAGGTTTTGAATAAAAAAATCAATCTGGCTAGTGGGGATCGCCAACGCTTTGCCCACATCGCGCAATGCACTTTTAAGCCGGTAACGGATCACGGTTGCCGCTAAGGCGGTCCGCTCACGACCATATTTTTGATACAAATACTGGATCACTTCTTCACGGCGCTGGTGCTCAAAGTCGACATCAATATCTGGCGGCTCGTCGCGCTCTTTGCTAATAAAGCGCTCAAACAGCACATCGACTTTGCACGGATCCACCGCGGTGATCCCTAGGCAATAACACACCACCGAGTTCGCCGCCGAGCCGCGCCCTTGGTATAAGATCCCACGCGATTGGGCAAAGCGCACCAGATCGTAAATGGTCAAAAAGTAATACGGATAATCCAGCACCTCGATAAGCGCGAGCTCTTTTTCAATGATGGCTCCCACGTCACGGGGCACCCCATTGGGGAAACGCTGCTGTGCGCCTTGCTTGACCGCCTCACGCAAATACGCCATCGCAGACTCGCCAGTCGGCACCACTTCTTTGGGGTAGCTGTATTTCAGGCTCGCCAAGGAAAACTGACACTGGGCAGCAATATTGGCACTTTCCGCCAGCCACTCGGGGGGAAACAAAGCGTGTAATTTAGGCAACGGGCGTAAGGCGCGCTCTGCATTGGGCAATAGTGTCCGCCCCAACGCCGCCACCGGCTGACGATGTCGAATCGCCGTTAAGGTATGATGTAACGCCAGCCGCTCAGGGTGATGCATCAGCACATCACCACACGCTGTCACACGAAGCTCATACTGGCTTGCCAGCATGCGACAGTGCGCCAGATACGGATGGTCGTTATCCGCTAGATCGCGCCGCACGGCCAGATACAAGCGCTCAGCATGATAACGCAGCAGCCACGTCGCCCAGTGATGATCGCTCTCCGCGCCACTGGGTAGCCATAGCACTATGCCATGACGCACCGACATCAGATCCCACTCGCTCAGCTGGTAGTCACCTTTGTGACTGCGTCGCCGCGCATTGGTGATAATCCGACACAGCTCTTGGTAAGCCGCTTGGGTGGGACACAGTAAAACAACATCTAACGCCTGCAGGCGAAAGCGACTGCCAATGATCAGCGAAAGCTGCGGATAATCACGCTGAGCTTGATACGCACGCACCACCCCTGCGACCGAGCATTCATCGGTGATCGCGAGCGCTTGATAGCCCAATGTTGCCGCTTGCGCCACCAGCTCTTCCGGGTGTGAGGCGCCCTCAAGAAAGGAAAAGTTGCTGCAACATACCAGCTCGGCATACGTACTCATCGCTTCACCGTCTAACTAAACCAACCGTGTAAAAACCAAGTTTGCTCTGGCGTGCGAAACACCCACAGCCATTGTTGCTGGGCATTTTGGGCAATAAAGTAATCGCGCTGGATAGGCGCACCTTCCCACCAGCCCGTGACAATTCGCTCCGGCCCTTCACGTAAGGTGACCTTACCCACCAGTGGTGTGGGTTGCGGCAGCAATAAACTTGGGCGTGGACGCGTGGGTGCCGAGGCTGTCGGTGTCGCACTATGGTGATGGGGGACATGTTGGCTGGCCGTCTCGGGACGGTGATGATCCACATACGCTAACCGCATAACCGCCTCCTCCCCGAGTCGGGCAGCCAGTGTCGCGACCAACTCATCACGATTTTGCTCACCTTGCTGGGCGCTAAAAAGATCGGTTTGTCCGGGCTGGTGACAATCGATTTGCGAAGCCGTCACACTGACCGCAGTCACCGGCTGACTCACTTGCCATGACGCCAGCCGTAAACGCACCAACGCCATCCAGCGCTCGACGTCTTTCTCTCCATGCGCGGCCATTACCGGCAGGGTTTCTTCACATCCATCACGCAAGCTAAAACCCAACGTCAGCGCAGGCGTACAGGCACTACGCTGCTCAAGGAAACGGCACAGTGCCGAGACGAGATTCTCGATAATGGGCAATAAGTGGGCTTGCTCACTAAGCTCAAACAACAAGACCCGCTGCTGAAAAAATTGCAGCGGTGGCTGAAAATAACGCAGTGGCGTCGGCTGGGCGCCACGCACTTCAGCAAGGTAATCCACCACAGTGCGCGGAAAACGTCGCGTCAGCGAAGCGGTGGGCAAGGCGATAAGCTCACCTAACCGAGAGAGGCCCAGACGCGTAAACTGAGTTTTCACCGTCTCCGGTAAAGGGGCAGCAGCTAACGGCAATTGCTGCAACGCTGCCTGCAAATGCTCGGAGTCGGTACTGACCTTGCCCGCGTGGCCATACGCCATAAGCTCGGCGGCACGCGGCGTTTGGCCCACCCCAGCCTGATAACGGATACCACTTTCCACCAGTGTTTGAGTCACCGCCTGCCATAGCGGAGTAAACCCTTGATATAGCGCCAACATCGGTGAAACGTGTAGCCATAAACCTTTAGGGGGATTAAGGCTGATTTCCGCGACCAGCGGATAAAGCTGTGTGGCGAGCTGCTCAAGCGCGGACTGCTCTTTCACCGCGCAATAAGGGTAGACCGCGAGCTGATGACAAATAAGCGCCGCTGCCCCTAATCCCATACCGGTATTCAGACCGTGCGTGCTAGCCACCACAGAGAGCTGCACTAAACGGCCTTCTTGCTCGCTAACCAGCCCCACCGCTTGCACCGATGACGGCGCATAAAGGCTATCTAACAGCAAGCTCGGGCAATGTAGATACAGCCACAATGACATTACGCTTGCTCCCGCTGTTGTCGTGAGGGAAAGGCAAGCAAATTCTCTGCATTGCTCGGCCAGGTCACCAACGCGGGCCATTGCGTGCGCCAATCGAGGGTAAAAGGAGCCGGTGGCCATTGGCCGCGACAATAGCGCACCGTGACCGTTACGCCACATGCGGAAGGCGCCAGTGCCACGCTTAAATCGACCGGCAAGGTCAATGAGTACGTCTGCTGGCGGCGCAACAGCACCACCGCACATTGGCCATGTTCAGCCGCCAGTTTTAGGCGCTTCACTTGTCCCACCGTGAGCGAAGATGGCCATAACACGACTGCCTGACACGCGCCACTGCGCGCCGCTTGCTCGGCGGCCCACAGCGCATCCTGATCGCTTTTGGGAGACACCAACAAGGTGTTGTCGGTTAAATAGCCTTGCTGATGTAGCATCGCTGCGTTGAGTCCAACCGGTGGACGGATCCACGCCACCTGCTGACCGCTAGCGTGATACAACGCGGGTAACACCAGCCGCAACTCACCGACACCATAGTCACTGATGATATCTGTCACACCTGGAGACGGGAGCCCGCCTAGACGCTGATCAAAGGCGCTGTAACCGGTCGCTTGTTTATCGGGTAATTCCGCCATTAACGGCCGCTGACTAGCGCGCCATAGGCCGTGTTGCTGGGCTAATTGGTCGAGTGTTTTCATCATCAAAATACCTGTATATATGTACAGTATATTTAATGATAAAAACGCTGCAAGAAAAGAAGATGAAAAGCGTGTTTTTACCTAACAGAAAACGGTATCAGGCTTCTGCGATAGGTGTGGTCACTGATTGAGAGGAGGCCAGCATCACTTGATTACGGCCACGGTCTTTCGCACGGTACATAAGAAGGTCAGCGGCATGGGTCAAGGTATCTAAATCCAGCGAAGCAATGTCGTCAGTAACATCACTGGATACAATTGCGCCAATGCTGACAGTGACACGAATCTCGGCGCCATCGAACTCAAACACACTGTCTGCCACATCGCAGCGGATATGGTTGGCTATGTCGATCATTTCATCTAATGACGTGGCCGGACACAGCACGCAGAATTCTTCGCCCCCTAAACGCGCCACGGCGCCATGCTTCACGACCCGCTTTAAATAACTGGCAAGGTGCACTAACACTTTATCACCCTGCATATGACCGTATTTGTCATTCACCTGTTTAAAGTGATCGAGGTCGATGAGGATCAGCCCCATTTCTTGCTGACGCTGAAGTTTGGGTTTAAGGCGAGAAAAATAGCCCTCTAGGCCACGTCGATTCAGCAATTGAGTCAGTGGGTCAGTATTGGCAAATTCACGCAAGCGGGCATTGGCTTGGCGCAAGGCAACGGTGCGCTTATACACCATGCGCTTGAGGAAAAAAATGTACGCGACGGCGCTCAATGCCACCATGATCACTATGGTCGGGATTAGCCAATCGGGATACGCCTCAACCCGCTCGGTATTAATCCATTTTTGCTTAATCCGTAGTAGTTCCTCAGACGGAATATGACTGATCCCAACACGTATTTCATCGAGCAATGCTTGGTTGCCTTTCGGCACTGCTGCATAAATTGGACGGGTATAAAGAACTTGCTCCGCGACAAATGCTAGCGGTTTCCCTTGAGTCAGAAAGTAAAAGTTGGCAACCTGACTATCTGCCACAAGGGCTTGGATCTCACCCTCGAGCGCGGCCGCAAATAAATCCTCGTTATTCACAAAGCTACGTTGCTCCACTTGCGGATAGTGCTTGGCTAAGAACGAGGATTCATAACTTTCTGCTACCACACCAACGACTTGATCTGCCGCTAAAGGCTTAGTATCCGCACTGCCCGGTTGGTTTTGCACATACAAAGAGCCATTGATATTAAAAATTGGCGTCGCAAAATCTAAAAAGCGCTCACGTTCAGGCGAACGTAATAAACCGGCATGCACACGGTTACCACCTTCTCGCATATAAGAGAGGGTTTCAGGCCAATCTAACAGAACAAATTGAATGGATTCATGATTGTATTTGGCATAAGCCTGCCAGAAATCGATCAACAGCCCTTTGGGCTGGCCTGAGTCGGATAAATAGCTATAAGGCTTCCACACTGAGGAATGGGTGGCGACTAAAATGTCTTTCTTTTCTGACAGATAGGCGTCATCGGCCCACACCTGCGTACTCGCATAAGTGCAGACTATAAGCAGCATCCCTGTCAAAAACCGTAAAGTACGCGCAAACATTGTTAGGCAGCCCATCGAAAGTGCTCTGATAGTAGATAAATTCTAGGTGAACGCAAAAGACTTAATAAAAAAGCATGATCCAGTTCAAATTGGAAGACAGATCACACTCATTAATGACAAAAGAATCACTAAAAGCTCATAAAACAACCACCTTGTCGCCTGGGGTGATAATCAACAGAAAACGTAATCATCAAAATAAAAGCGTGCTGAAACCGATTACTGTCACCGGCTTGTAATGATCTGGACGGTGAGCTGTGGTAAATTTACGCGCCCAAAGGATGGGAGGTGAATGGTGAATCGATGGCACTGGGTGAAATCGTATTACACCAACAACGCCTTTATTGCCCGTGATCAACACAGATCAACGCAGACAATCTATACTCACGATCGATCAAACAGTGACGTCACCTCAGCGTGAAGGCTGCGGTAACGTCATTGAGAAATGCGAGAATTTTGCTGACTGCACCACGATAACGACCTATTTATGTTGTTTAATTACATTTAAATCAGTCTTTTGCAGTTAGGCCCCAAGTTTATGTTTCAATTTTTGACCGGAGAAATGCGTCGATGAAAAAGACCAAAATCGTTTGTACGATTGGACCTAAAACTGAATCGGAAGAGATGCTGACTAAGCTTGTTGATGCAGGCATGAACGTGATGCGTCTTAACTTCTCACACGGTGACTATGCCGAACACGGTGCGCGTATCACAAATTTGCGCAACGTCATGAAGACAACCGGTAAGCAAGTTGCGATTCTGCTCGATACCAAAGGCCCTGAGATCCGCACCATCAAACTCGAAGGTGGTAACGACGTCGCATTAGAAGCTGGTCAAACGTTCACTTTCACCACAGACACCTCTGTCGTGGGTAACAAAGATCGCGTTGCCGTCACTTACGCCGGCCTACCTCGTGACCTAAAAGCGGGCAATACTGTACTCGTTGATGACGGTCTGCTTGAGATGGAAGTACTAGAAACGACTGAAAAAGAAGTCGTTTGTAAAGTACTGAACAACGGTGAGTTGGGCGAAAACAAAGGCGTTAACCTGCCAGGTGTTTCGGTGAGCCTGCCTGCACTGGCTGAAAAAGATAAATCGGATCTAAAATTTGGTTGCGAGCAAGGCGTTGACTTTGTTGCGGCCTCATTTATTCGTAAGAAAGAAGACGTGGAAGAAATCCGCGAGCTGCTGGCTCAAAACGGCGGCAGCGACATCAAGATCATCTCTAAAATTGAAAACCAAGAAGGTGTCGACAATTTTGACGCTATCTTGGAAGCGTCTGACGGTATCATGGTTGCCCGTGGTGATTTGGGCGTAGAAATCCCAGTGGAAGAAGTGATCTTCGCGCAGAAGATGATGATCGAGAAGTGTAACCGTGCTCGCAAGATGGTTATCACCGCAACACAAATGCTGGACTCAATGATCAAAAATCCACGTCCAACCCGTGCTGAAGCCGGTGATGTGGCGAATGCGATCATGGATGGTACCGATGCCGTCATGCTGTCTGGCGAGTCAGCGAAAGGTAAATACCCGGTTGAAGCGGTGAGCATCATGGCGCAAATCTGTGAGCGTACTGACCGTCAAATGTCACCTGCTCTGGGTTCTCGTCTCGATAGCGATCGCCTGCGTATCACCGAAGCGGTCTGTAAAGGCGCGGTTGATACCTCTCAGAAGTTGGGGGCACCTTTGATTGTTGTTGCCACTGAAGCGGGCAAATCAGCACGCTCAGTACGTAAGTACTTCCCGACGGCAAACATCATCGCGGTTACCACCAATCCGAAAACAGCCGCTCACCTGTGTCTAACCAAAGGTGTGACGCCTGTGATGATCGAAAGCATCGATAGCACCGATGAGTTCTACCGTCGCGGCAAAACCATCGCGCTTGAGTCTGGTTTGGCGCATAAAGGCGACATCGTGGTCATGGTTTCAGGCGCGCTTGTGCCTTCTGGTACCACCAACACCGCCTCTGTGCACGTGCTGTAATTAAGCACCGATAGCAATGCCTACGCCTCGACTCATGTCGGGGCGTTTTTTTATCCATGACACGGTGGCATGATAAAGAGGCTTGCATTTAGTCGCGAACCAATCTCGTCGACCCAGCACAGGGAGTGTTATGAAGTTCACCAAAGCCCAGCACGCTATGGAGCAAATCTGGGCAGCCATATTAACCCGCCAGTTATCACTCACAGCGCGCGCAGAGGGCGATTATCCACTCACTGTCTCTGCTTTGTGTGAGCAACTCAGCCTGTCGACGGCTACAGCACGCGATGGCTTGCATTTATTAGCGGTAGAGGGACGGGTCCTTTATCAGCCTCATCTTGGCTATCGGCTCACACCATTAAGCCAAGCAGACTGGCAGGCACTGATTCAAGCCCTAAAAGGTCTGTTTGGTGCGTTCATCGATAGCTTTCCGAGCAAACTGAATGAACAGACCGCATTACAGGTGTTGGGACTGATTCATTCTATTCAGCACTTACCCGCCAAAGATAGCGCCGATATCACCACCATGACCTATTGGCACCAGACCCTGCACACCCAGCTGCTTTGTGGTATCAATCCCTACTTACAAAAGGCGTTGATGCCAATCATGGCGCAGCACCAGCGCTATCTCACCCATCCTGATGTGAAGATAGATTGGCTGGCACAATGGCAACAGCTATTTCCGATTGTGCGCGGTTTGGTTTCGCCATGTCCGCAAGCGTATACGCAGCGCTATCAGCAGTACTGGCAATCGCTAAACCAGCACCTTGACGATCAGCTTACCGCGCTTACCAGTGGACAATTTCTTTGAAGTGCGTTTTGATCAGTACCGCTAACGGCACCAAATAAATCGCGCTAAGCTTTAATGCCATTACTGCGAGCGTCAGTGTGGTCATGCGCACTAGGCACTTGTTGATGGTTTGTACGACAGGGTGGCTCATCATCATTTCAGTCTAAAGTAGGATGGGTTGTTCAAAAATCAGGCTGTAGTTTACAAATTAATCAATAAATCGCAAGCGCCAATCACGCCTGTTATCATGGCGCGCGAAGAGGCTGAGTCTAAGCCACTGATTTACCGCTACCACAGAGAAAAAAATGACAAAACCATTAACCATTTTGGATATTGCCCGCTTAGCCGGGGTGGGGAAATCGACCGTATCGCGTGTGCTAAACCATGACGCACGCGTTAAAGACAGTACCCGCGCTAAAGTACAAGCGGTGATCGACCAACATGGCTTTTTACCGTCGAAGTCGGCGCGCGCGATGCGTGCGCAACGCAGTGGTGTTGTGGGCGTGATCGTGGCCAAGCTCAGTTCCAACTCAGAGAACACCGCACTGACGGGGCTGCTCAATACCTTGTATGCCAAAGGCTATGACGCAGCCATTATGGAAAGCCAGTTCTCACAACAAAAAGCACAAGCCCATCTCGATGTGCTAAAACGCCGTAACGTCGATGGGATTATCTTTTTTGGTTTTTCTGGCTGTGATCTCAACGCGCTAGCGCCATTCGCCCCCAACTGTGTCGTGCTCGCCGTTGATAGTGAGCAATACGCCAGCGTCAGTTACGACAACCAAGGTGCCGTCACGCAAGTCATGGACCACTTTTATCGTCAAGGATGCCGTCATATTGCCTTCTTGGGGATTGATGAGCGCGATGAAACCACAGGTCTCGCCCGATCTGATGCCTATCAACATTTTTGCCAAACCCACCAGCTTTCACCACAACTCCATCGTTGTGAGATGAGCCTGCATGCCGCCTATGCCGCAACAGATTGCCTGTTAACCCGGCAGACTGACGCCATTGTCTGCGCCTCTGATACCCTCGCCTTAGGGGTCGCAAAACGCCTACAAACCCTAAACCGTGAAGATATCGCCATTGGCGGCATTGGCAACCATGACATGCTACGCTTTATGTTCCCACGCGCAGTCAGTGTGGAACTGGGCTACCATCAAGCAGGGCAACATGCTGCTGGGTTGCTGCTCAAGCAGTTGGATGATGAGGTGACCACTATCACACATTGGACGCAACCCTGTCATCTGGTGACTCCCTAGCCAACACTAAAAATCAAGCAGTTACGAATTTCTGTGTGATGGTTTTCAAAACATGGGAACGATTCCACTGATAATTGGCTTAGTACGATCAATAATCAATGGGAACGTTACCAATGAATACCCTACAGCAATACAGGATTGCTTATGAGCCAGATAAATAAAAATGCCGTTGATCAATTGATCACTCATATAGGCGGCAAAGACAACATCGCCACCGTGAGCCACTGCCTCACCCGTTTACGCTTCGTATTAAATGACCCGGAAAAAGCGGACGTCGCCGCCATTGAAGCGATCCCCATGGTTAAAGGCTGCTTTACCAGCGCCGGCCAATTCCAAGTCGTGATCGGCACTAGCGTGGACCAAGCCTTCGTCCTGTTGCAACAGGCCACCGGCGTCGAGGGTCAATCAAAAGACGAGGCCAAGCAAGCCGCGCGTAAAAACATGAGCCTGCTAGAACGTGCGATTTCACACCTCGCGGAAATTTTTGTTCCCCTTCTCCCCGCGATCATCACCGGTGGTCTGATCCTCGGCTTCCGAAACGTGATCGGTGATATCCGCATGTTCGATGGCAAAACCTTAACCGAGATCAGCGAGTTTTGGGCCACCGCCCACGGCTTTTTATGGCTGCTTGGCGAAGCCATCTTCCACTTCCTGCCTGTCGGCGTGTGTTGGGCGACAGTCAGAAAAATGGGCGGCACACCGATTTTGGGTATCGTGCTCGGTATTACCCTAGTATCGCCTCAGTTGATGAACGCTTACCTTATCGGTAAAGAAATGCCTGAAGTGTGGGACTTTGGCTGGTTCTCAATTGAAAAAGTCGGCTACCAAGCACAGGTGATCCCTGCCATGTTTGCGGGGATGGCATTGGCGTTTATTGAAACCCAGTTAAAACGCATTATTCCGGATTATTTGTATTTGGTGGTGGTGCCATTTGTCGCACTACTGACTTCCGTGATCTTGGCACACACCCTTATCGGCCCCTTTGGTCGCGAGATTGGTAATGGCGTGGCCTTCCTCGCCCGTTCAGCAATGACCGGCGATTACGCCTACATAGGCGCGGCCCTGTTCGGCTTCCTGTATGCACCTTTGGTGATCACCGGTGTTCACCACACCACTAACGCGGTGGATTTGCAGCTGATGCAAGAGATGGGCGGCACCCCCATTTGGCCACTGATTGCTCTGTCTAACATTGCACAAGCCTCGGCGGTTGTCGGGATCATTTGGATGAGCAAAAAAGAAAACGAACGTGAAATCTCTGTGCCCGCGGCGATTTCCGCCTATCTTGGCGTGACAGAGCCGGCTATGTACGGGATTAACCTACGTTACAAATTCCCTATGCTGTGCGCGATGGTTGGCTCGGCGCTGGCCGCCATTGTGTGTGGTCTTTCCGGTGTGATGGCCAACGGCATTGGTGTAGGTGGCTTGCCGGGTATTTTATCTATTCAGCCACAGTTCTGGGGTGTTTACGCGGTCGCGATGCTAATTGCCATTATTGTGCCTATTGCACTCACCGCCTTTATGTATCGCCGTCAAGCCAGCAAAGGCAAACTGGCGGTCGTCTAACTCCCATTCAGTCTGCGGGGAGCACGCTCCCCGCTTTATTAGCGTTAAGAGAGACATTATGCACGCACATCCCTGGTGGAAAACGGCCACCATTTATCAGATTTACCCCAAGAGCTTCCGTGATACCACACAAACAGGGACAGGTGATCTGCCGGGCATTATCGAAAAGCTGGACTACTTTTCGGCCTTGGGCATCGACGCGTTATGGCTAACCCCCATTTATGTATCGCCACAAGTCGATAATGGCTACGACATTGCCGACTATTATGCGATTGACCCTAGCCTAGGCACCATGGACGACTTCGACACCCTGCTCGCCGAGGCGCACAAGCGCGATATCCGCATCATCATGGATATTGTGATTAACCACACCTCAACCGAGCACCCTTGGTTTCAATCAGCGCTTGCCAGCAAAGATAGCCCCTATCGCGATTACTACATCTGGAAAGATCCGGTTAACGGCGGCGTTCCAAACAACTGGCAATCAAAATTTGGCGGTAGCGCGTGGCAATGGCATGAACCGACCGGCCAGTATTACCTCCACTTATTTGCCACCGAACAGGCCGACCTTAACTGGGAAAACCCAGCGGTGCGGGCAGCCGTCAAAGACGTAATGGCTTTTTGGGCCGACAAAGGCGTGGATGGTTTTCGACTCGATGTGATCAATTTGATCTCCAAAGATCAGTCGTTCCCTGATGATCATCAAGGCGATGGTCGCCGTTTTTATACCGATGGCCCGCGCGTTCACGAATACTTACAAGAGATCAGTCGCGACATTTTCCAACGTTACGGCAGCGTCACCGTGGGCGAGATGTCTTCGACCACCTTGGAGCATTGTCAGCAATACTCCGCGCCGGATGGCAAAGAGCTCTCCATGGTGTTTAACTTCCACCACCTAAAAGTCGATTATCCGGGCGGCGAGAAGTGGCGACTGGCACCGTTTGACTTCTTAGCCCTAAAACAGCTTTTCCGTACTTGGCAGCACGGCCTACATAATCAAGGTTGGGGAGCACTGTTTTGGTGTAACCACGACCAACCGCGTGTAGTCAGCCGCTTTGGTGATGATCGCCATCATCGCGTTGCCTCCGCCAAGATGCTCGCCACCGCGATTCATATGCAGCAAGGCACGCCTTATGTGTATCAAGGGGAAGAAATTGGTATGACCAACCCGGGCTATCAGCGTATTGATGATTATCAAGACGTCGAAAGCCGAAACATGTACCGCCTGCTTTGCGAACAAGGCATGCCTGAAGGGGAAGTGTTGGCCATTCTGGCGGCACGCTCACGCGACAACTCGCGCACCCCCATGCAGTGGGACAGCTCAGCAAACGCCGGTTTTACCAAAGGCACACCGTGGCTCAAGCCTGCGCCTAACTATGTTGACGTCAATGTCGACACCGCACTGGCGGATAAAAACTCGGTGTTCTATCACTACAAGCAGCTAATTTCCCTACGGAAAACCTTACCTGTGATCCGTGAAGGAGATTATCAGGACTTGCTGCCTGACCACCCACAGCTGCTCGCGTATCGTCGCGACAATGGCGACAGCCAACTGGTGGTAGTGTGTAACTTTTATGGCGAACCGGTCACAGCGACCTTGCCTGTCGCCCCTGCCCCGAACGCAGACTTGGTGAGCCATAATTACCCAGAAGCCAAGCCCTTGATGCCAGAAATGCAATTGGCACCCTATGAAGCCTTGGTGTACTTGATTAACCCCGCTTAATCCACAAAAAATGGCACGCCTTGGCGTGCCATTTTCCTTATCACGACCAGTTGCTTGGGTTACTGGCGCAGCGCTCGCTCGCCGCGTGCAATACCCACCACACCACTGCGTGCCACTTCAATGATCTCGGTAATTTCACCCACCGCGCGAATAAAGGCATCCAACTTGTCACTGTCGCCCGTCAACTGCACGGTATATTGCGAAGCCGTCACATCGACAATTTGCCCCCGAAAAATATCGGCGGTGCGTTTTACCTCCGCGCGGGCGTAGCCACTCGCTTTCACTTTCACCAACGCCAGTTCACGTTCAATGTGATCGCTCTCGGTGACATTACTCACTTTCAGTACATCAATCAGCTTGTGTAAATGCTTTTCGATTTGCTCGCGGTCCGCGTCGCTGACCACTGATGTGGTGATATTTAAGCGCGACAAGGTCGCATCATCGGTGGGTGACACCGTCAGTGATTCAATGTTGTAGCCACGCTGAGAGAACAGACCCACCACGCGCGACAAGGCACCCGGCTCGTTTTCCATCAAAACCGATACAATACTGCGCATTAGGTTCTCTCCGTTTTGCTCAACCACATTTCATTCATCGCCCCACCGCGTACCTGCATCGGATACACGTGCTCGGTTTCATCGACATGAATATCGACAAACACCAAGCGATCTTTCATTGCCAGCGCCTTTTCTAGGCCGGCTTCTAACTCAGACGGATGGCTAATGCGCATCCCCACATGGCCATAGGCTTCGGCAATCGCGGCAAAGTCCGGCACCGAGTCCATATACGAGTGCGAATGGCGGCCTTGATAAATCATGTCCTGCCATTGTTTGACCATCCCGAGGAAACGGTTGTTGAGGTTAACGATCACCACCGGGATATCATATTGCAGTGCAGTGGACAGCTCCTGAATATTCATTTGAATACTGCCATCACCGGTAACACACACCACCTGCGCATCCGGCAGCGCGAACTTCACTCCCATGGCGGCGGGTAGCCCAAAGCCCATGGTGCCCAAGCCGCCCGAGTTTATCCAACGACGTGGTTTATCAAACGGATAATAGAGTGCGGCAAACATTTGGTGCTGACCCACGTCGGAGCTTACATAGGCCTCGCCATCGGTAAGGCGATACAAGGTTTCAATCACTTGCTGCGGTTTGATGCGCTCCGGATCCACGTCATACTTCAAACACTGACGCTCGCGCCAAGTTTGAATATTGTGCCACCAAGTACTGATCGCATCACTGTCGTTACTGCCACCTTGCTCCACCAGCAATTTCAGCATGCTATTTAGTACCGCGTCCGCCGAGCCGACGATAGGAATGTCTGCCGCCACGGTTTTAGAAATGCTCGATGGGTCGACATCAATGTGCATGATGGTGGCATCGGGACAGTATTTTTCTAAGTTATTGGTGGTGCGATCGTCAAATCGGACACCAATACCAAAGATCAGATCGGCTTGGTGCATCGCCATGTTCGCTTCGTAGGTGCCATGCATGCCCAGCATACCCAGCGAGTGTTGATGGGTGCCGGGAAACGCGCCTAGCCCCATCAAGGTGCTGACAACAGGGATATTAAGGCTTTCTGATAGTTGGCGGATTTGTTCGCCGCAATCGGCCATGATTGAGCCACCACCGACATACAATACTGGTTTTTTCGCCGCCAGTAGTGCTTTTAAGCCACGCTTTATCTGCCCTTTATGTCCCGAGGTGGTCGGATTATAAGAGCGCATGCGTACACTGTCTGGATACTGATAAGGATGCTTTTGTGCCGGATTCAGCATGTCTTTAGGAATATCCACCACCACAGGGCCGGGACGTCCCGTTGAGGCAAGATAAAAGGCTTTTTTAACAATGTTAGGAATGTCTTCAGCGCGCTGGACTAAAAAGCTGTGTTTGACCACCGGGCGGGAGATCCCCACCATATCGCATTCTTGGAAGGCATCATTGCCAATCAGGCCGCTCATTACTTGGCCAGAAAAAACCACCATGGGGATCGAGTCCATGTACGCGGTGGCTATGCCAGTAATCGCATTGGTTGCCCCTGGGCCTGACGTCACCAGCACCACGCCCACTTCCCCCGTGGCACGCGCATAACCATCGGCCATGTGGACCGCGGCTTGTTCGTGGCGTACCAACACATGGTCGATATCACTCTTTTCGTGCAATGCGTCGTATATATCCAGTACTGATCCGCCTGGATAACCAAAAATATGTTTTACGCCTTGATCGATCATGGAACGCACGATCATCTCGGCACCGGATAACATTTCCACTCTACGCCTCCCTGTTTGCATAGTTAGGACTTACTTTTAGCCTAATCCTGCCCCTTACTCTTAGATGTACTGGTGGTCACTCACCACGCGGACATCGAAACCAAATACTGGCGGTAAGGCGGCGTTAGATTGTCACTTGGCCTGCTTCGGATGAAGCTGCAATCAATGTAACGTTTTATTTGCAAAACTGTCTATTAGCTAATCAGTATTTACATTTTTAATCTAAATGTTGAGTGAATGTTGCTGGATAACACTGATTGGGAGGTGGAAAATCGGAAAGATCCACTACAAGAAAACAAGTTTGCCAGATTTACTATACAAGCCGAGGAGAAAAACGGCGTGAAAATAGCCGTTAGAGGAGACATTTCTCATCGATGAGAAACGTCCCCTTTACACATCATTGACGCTGGTACATTGCCTCAATGTGGTGCTGATAACGTGAAAGGATCACTTTACGGCGCAGCTTCATGGTCGGCGTGAGCTCGCCACTGTGCATGCAAAAGCCCTGCGGCAATAAAGTGAAGCGTTTGACTTGCTCAAATTTGGCCAACTCGTGTTGCAAGCTCTGCAAGCGCTTTTCAAACAAGGCCACCACATCGGCGTGTTTCAGCAGCTCTTTGCGATTTTGATATTTGATATTGGCCGCCCGCGCCCACTCTTCCAAGGCATCAAAGCAAGGCACAATTAAGGCCGATACAAAATGACGCGCCTCTGCCACTACCGCAATCTGATCAATAAAATGATCGCGCACCAAAGCGCCTTCTACCCGCTGTGGCGCGATGTATTTGCCGCCAGAGGTTTTCATCAGCTCTTTGATTCGGTCGGTGATAAAGACGTTACCCTTGGCATCAATATATCCCGCATCGCCGGTTTTCAAAAAACCATCCTCGGTAAAGGTGGCAGCAGTCGCGTCGGGCTGATTAAAGTAACCCCGCATCACCATTGGCCCGCGAACTTGAATTTCATCATCCGCACCAATTCGTACCTCCGCCCCTGGCATCGGATAACCAATCGAGTGAGGGTCAAAGCGCGTATCGTCCCAACAAGAAACCGTGGCGGTGGTTTCGGTCATGCCATAACCGAGCTTGACGTTAATGCCTATGGCGTGGAAAAACGCGCCGATGTCAGGGTCAAGACGCGCTCCGCCGCATGGCATCAAGCGCATTTTGCCACCCAATAGCGCACGCAGCTTACTCAGTACCAGCTTGTCGGCCAACGCTAATTGCCATTGCTGACGTCGCGACGGTGATTGACCAGCGCGTAACTGACTGGCATGACGCTCGCCTTGGCGCAGCGCCCAACGGAATAAATGCGGTTTAACACCGGTGGCCCGACTGAGTTTGTCGTGAATAGCACCATGAATTTTTTCATAAAAACGCGGTACCGCACACATCACCGTCGGTTTAATCTCCGCCAATGCATCACGCACCTGAAACGGGTTTGAGAGATAACAGTTCACCGCCCCGCGGTGCAAGACGTAATAGCTCCAGGCGCGCTCGAACACATGAGAAAGCGGCAAAAAGGCCAAGGACACATCATCGGGGCTTAATGCTAAGACTTGGTCATGTACCTCCAGCTGCGCCGCAACATTGGCATAATCCAGCATCACCCCTTTCGGATCGCCCGTGGTGCCGGAGGTATAAATCAAGGTGATCAAATCATCCATGCATCGCGCATCAATGCGCGCGTCTAGTTCGGCTTGATAGCTGCGATCGTCTTGCAATAACCAACTGGCCCAGTCCCACACCTTGGGATGTGCAGGTACCTGTGCCTCTTGGTTGAGGGCGATTACCCCTTTGACATTGGGGCAGTGTTCAAGGGCTGCAACCGCGCTCTCCAGTTGCTCGTCACCGGCGAAGATCCATTGCACGTCCGCATCATTGATAATGTGTGCCGCTTGCTGATCAGTACTGGTTGCGTAAATCGGCACCGGCACGGCACGAATTTGCAACGCGGCATAGTCCAACATCGCCCATTTTTCACTGTTCGGCGCAAAGATAGCGACGGTTTGCTGAACCTGACAACCAGCTTTGAGTAAACAGCGTGATAGCTGATCAATGCGCTCGCCCAGTTGGCGCCAGCTGATACTCGCCCACTGTGACTGTTGCTGAAAACGGATAGCTTCGCGTTCACCTTGGGCAGTAATTTGCTCGCGGATGCGCGTGACGATATGGTTTTGGGTGTTCACTGTGTCTCTCTTGTTTCGCCGTTTGGCGAACACATGTACGCTCAATAATGGCAGCGAGTTTACCGAGCGCACCACCAAACTCAAGAGAAATTGAGTGAATGCTCTAGCGAAAATGTAAAAACGTGATTCAACAGACCAGACCGCCGTTATTGGGCGGTCAGCGCATTAAGCGGTTTAACAGTAAGGGATGCTGACGTCGACGTGGATGCGGGCGGCTAATATCCAGCAAACACTCTTCAACCGCTTCTGGAAAACGGACCTGCGACCAAAGCTGGTGAAATAAACTGTGTGTTTGGTCGAGCTCACCTTTGACCAGCCACTCCGCTAACGCTATTGCGACATCAGGGTAACGGATCTCGCCGGTGGCCGGGGCTTTCAACCAATCTCTCACCGCGCGAGCGTCTAAGTGTGTCATGGCGTGCGCCAACCCTAATTGTGCCAGCGTTGCCACATTACTCAGCTGCTCAAACTGTCCTGCCAAGGGTTTTAGCAACAATTTTTTCCCCATGGTTAATGCTTCAGAAGGCAGTTCAAAGCCACCATTCGCGATCACACCTTGACAAGCCTTTAGCGCAGCATGAAAGCTGGCTTTCCCAAGTGGCATAAAGCGAATATTCTCTCGCCGATAGCCTTGCTTCACATCTGGATGAAAACAGACAAAACCTTGGTTAAAGCGCAGTAACAGCGCCGTCACTGCATCGAGTGACTCAAAAGGAAGATAGACCAAGACATCCTCTGATTGACTCGCCTTTAGTGAAAGGCTGTCATCACTGCCGATATCAATGATGGGGGGCAAAMTCGGCTGATTAAAGTGATACCAATGGAGCCCTATGGCATGATCCGTCGGCGCAAAATAACGCATAATCAGCCGGTTTATCAGTCCTTCTTCCTGTTTAGGGACCGCATGGGCAAATGCAGCTTGATGGCTAATCGCCACGGAGGGAACGCCTTGCTGACGTGCCGCCCAAGCCGTGATAGGCTCAAAATCGGATACCACTTTGTCGTAGCCCGTAACATCGAGCGCGCGAATATCACGATAAAGTTGCCGAACGTGATGCTTTTTTGCCGTCTCAAGCAGCGCAATTTTACCGTCGCGACTGATAAAACTCATGCCGGTAAAAGTGCGATAGTCTCCAAACGGCGCCATATCAAAATAGCGCTCGGCAGGTCGTCCAGAAAAGACAAAATCCACACTCACGTCATACGCTTTTAGGGCCCTTGCCATCGCCCTTGCCCGTGAAATATGGCCGTTACCGGTTCCTTGCACACCGTATAAAAGCTTCATGTACTTGCCGCCATCCAGTAAAGATCGTCGGTGATGTTTTGTGCCAGCGCAGTACAGAGAAGTCCTAACACCGCGCCGACCAGAATATCGCTAACAAAATGGACCCCCAGCAATACGCGGGACAGCCCAATCAACCCCGCCCAAATAAAGGCCACTGTCGCCAAGGGGGGATAAAAGGTACTAATCAGCGAAGCCATTAAAAAAGCGGCCGCCGTGTGGCCAGAGGGCATGCTGTATAAATCTGAGGGCGTGATAAAAGCGGGCAGCTGTGAAGGCCGTGCGCGACGGAAGCTCCGTTTAAGAACCCAATAGATGGGCAATTCAATCGCAAAGGCGACGATTCCAGTGCACAACAACCATAAGCCAAATGCACCGTCTAGCCACCATGCGGCCAAGCCAATTCCTGCATATAACGGCCCATCACCAGAGTGTGATATCACCCGCGCTACTTTGGCTGTCGCTGCACTAAATCGATGAGAAAGGCACAGGTACGACACCGTATGGTCAAAACGTTGAATCGCTGTAAAGCTTCTCATCATGCCCCCGCTTTCGGTTAGCTGATGGTCAAACTCTAGTCAGCGGGTATGACAACGGGGTGACGTTATGAGGTCATATTGATGAAGATAACAATCCCTGTAGTTTGTCGTCCTGACACAGAGAAAGTGCTATCTAACTGCATAACTTCCTCGCAACCAACAGCCGTTTATTTCGAATTACACGCTCAAAAGCAGTGTAATAAACTGGTTTTAAGCGGGTTAACTAATCAGATCCATTTTTTTATTTTTTTGTGATTGACGCTTTCCCCGCCGCTCTGTTATTTCTGTAACCAGCAAACATATTGAATGGATAGTTCATGACACTGATTACACTACGCCTCATCCTCCTCCCTATCGTGACTCGGTCGCGCGGGTAGGTATTGGGCAGCAATCAGTGAATGCCAAATGTCAAAAACCCGCGCCAGACGCGGGTTTTTTTGTATCTAACGCCGTCAAAATAAAACACAGCGCCCATTAAGAGAGCCATGAAGGCGGCGAGCAAACACAACAGGGAGTCACACATGAGCGACAACAGTCAGGTCATCATCTTTGATACCACTTTGCGCGATGGTGAGCAGGCCTTATCCGCCAGCTTAACCGTGAAAGAGAAGTTGCAGATCGCCCAAGCCTTAGACCGACTGGGCGTCGACATTATTGAAGCCGGTTTTCCAGTCTCCTCACCGGGCGATTTTGAATCGGTGCGCACCATCGCTGAGCATATGCAACATGCGCGTGTTTGTGCCTTATCTCGCGCCGTCCCTAAAGACATTGATGTTGCCGCCGAGTCCCTCAAAGCCGCCGACGCTTTTCGTATCCACACCTTTTTATCCACCTCAACCATTCATGTAAAAGATAAGCTTCGCCGCAGCTACGATGACGTGGTCGAGATGGGAGTACGCGCCGTCAAGCACGCGCGCCAATACACGGACGATGTGGAGTTTTCCTGCGAAGATGCTGGGCGCACTCCGATTGACAACCTGTGCCGTATGGTGGAAGCGGCGATTGATGCCGGTGCGACCACCGTTAATATTCCCGACACCGTCGGCTATACGGTTCCCAGTGAATTCGGCGATATCATTGCAACCTTGTTTAATCGCGTCCCCAATATCGACAAAGCGGTAATTTCTGTCCACTGCCATGATGATTTGGGGATGTCAGTCGCCAACTCCATTGCCGCCATACAAGCCGGCGCCCGCCAAGTGGAAGGCACGATTAATGGCATCGGCGAACGCGCCGGTAACTGTGCGCTGGAAGAAATTGCAATGATTTTAAAAACCCGCGCCGACTTATTAGGTGTGGAAACCAAGTTAAATCACACCGAAATCGCACGCACCAGTAAGCTGGTTAGCCAACTTTGCAACATGCCAATCCAGCCCAACAAAGCCGTGGTCGGTACCAATGCCTTTAGCCACTCTTCTGGCATTCACCAAGATGGCATGCTGAAAAACAAAAATACCTACGAAATCATGACGCCAGAGTCGATAGGGTTAGGCAAAAAAGCGCTGAATTTGACCAGCCGATCCGGCCGCGCCGCAGTGAAAAGCCACATGGAAAACCTTGGCTATACCGAGCAAGACTACGATTTAGACACCTTGTATCAGTCATTCTTGCAGCTGGCAGATCGTAAAGGTCAGGTGTTCGATTACGACTTAGAAGCCTTGATGTTCTTCAACAACCTCAAAGAAGAGGACGACTTTTATAAGCTCAACTATCTAGGCGTGCAATCTGGCAGCCTAATGGCGACCACCAGCATCAAGTTGCAATGTGGCGATGAAGAAAAACGCGAGGCGGCAATCGGTAATGGCCCCGTCGATGCCCTTTATCAGTGCATCTACCGCATTACTGGCTACGACATTGAACTGGATAAATTCGATCTGACCGCCAAAGGAGAAGGGGAAGATGGTCTCGGTCAAGCCGACATTATTGCCAACTACAAGGGCCGTAAATATCACGGCACCGGGGTCTCAACCGACATTATCGAAGCCTCCGGTGAGGCGCTATTGCACGTGATCAATGCCATCTATCGCGCGGATAAAATTGCGCAGATCAAGGAACAATCCCACTTAAAACAGGAGACAGTATAACCATGGCCAGCGCACACCAGATTGCAATTTTACCCGGCGACGGTATCGGCCCCGAAGTAATGGCGCAAGCCGAAAAAGTGCTTGATGCGGTGAGTGAGCGATTCTCACTCACCTTTGAGCGTCACCACTACCCTGTGGGCGGTGCTGCGATTGATGCCCACGGCTCCCCTTTGCCGGCGCACACCTTGGCTGGCTGTGAAAAAGCGGATGCGATTTTATTTGGCTCAGTCGGCGGCCCCAAGTGGGAGCATTTACCGCCAACCGAACAACCGGAGCGCGGTGCCTTACTGCCGCTACGCAAGCACTTTGGTCTGTTTTGTAATTTGCGTCCGGCACAAATCCATACCGGTCTCGAAGGCTTTTGCCCGCTGCGCGCCGACATTGCCGACAAAGGCTTTAACATCGTGGTGGTGCGAGAACTGACCGGCGGGATTTACTTTGGTGAGCCCAAAGGGCGCGAAGGAGAAGGCCGCGAGGAAAAAGCGTTTGATACGGAAGTCTATCATCGCTATGAAATTGAGCGTATTGCCCGTATTGCCTTTCATTCGGCCCAGCTTCGCAACAAACACGTGTGCTCAATCGATAAAGCCAATGTGCTGCAAAGCTCGATGCTGTGGCGTGAAGTGGTAGAAGAAGTAGCAAAGGACTATCCAGATGTCCGCTTAAGCCATATGTATATCGACAACGCCACCATGCAGCTGATCAAAGACCCGTCGCAATTTGATGTGATGCTATGCTCGAACATTTTCGGCGACATCATCTCCGATGAGTGCGCCATGATCACTGGCTCAATGGGCATGTTGCCATCCGCGAGCTTGAACGCGAGTAAATTTGGTTTGTATGAACCCGCCGGCGGCTCTGCACCCGATATTGCGGGTAAAAATATCGCCAACCCAGTGGCGCAAATTCTCTCCGCCGCGCTCATGCTGCGCTACTCGTTAGGCGAAGAAGACGCAGCCTGCGCGATTGAGCATGCAGTCAGCCACGCGCTGGCGGCCGGTGAGTTGACCGCGGATCTAGCGGGTAACCGCCCCGCATTGAGTACCGAACAAATGGGCGATCGTATCGCCGCGTATATCCGCCAAGGCGCAGAATAATTACCCGTAAGGATACGAGCTATGTCGAATGCAAACACCCAACAAGGCGCTAAGACCTTGTATGAAAAAATCTATCAAGCCCATGTGGTCACCGAGCAGCCAGGCGAAGCGCCGCTACTGTATATCGACCGTCATTTGGTGCACGAAGTGACCTCACCACAAGCCTTTGATGGCCTGCGTGAAAAAGGGCGCCCCGTGCGCCAAGTGAGCAAAACTTTCGCCACCATGGATCACAATGTCTCCACCGAAACCAAAGACATTAACGCGTCAGGGGAAATGGCGCGCATCCAAATGGAAACCTTGGCCAAAAACTGCGAAGAGTTCGGTGTCACTCTGTACGACTTAAATCATCCTTACCAAGGCATTGTGCATGTGATGGGCCCCGAGCTTGGCATTACCCTGCCCGGCACCACCATCGTATGTGGTGATTCGCACACCGCAACCCACGGTGCCTTCGGCTCCCTCGCCTTTGGTATTGGCACCTCAGAAGTCGAACACGTACTGGCCACCCAAACACTCAAGCAATCCCGCGCCCGCACGATGAAAATTGAAGTCACGGGCAAAACAGCCCCCGGGATCACTGCCAAAGATATTGTCCTTGCGATTATAGGCAAGGTCGGTCATGCCGGCGGCACTGGGCATGTGGTGGAGTTTTGTGGGGACGCCATCACTGCCTTGTCGATGGAAGGGCGAATGACGGTCTGCAACATGGCCATCGAATTAGGCGCAAAAGCTGGCCTGATCGCGCCAGATGACACCACCTTTGCCTACCTAAAAGACAAAAAATTTGCCCCTAAAGGCGAGCAATGGCAGCAAGCCGTCGCGTATTGGCAAACCTTGCACTCGGATGCCGATGCGCACTTTGATCGCGTGGTCACTCTCGATGGCAGTCAAATCCATCATCAAGTCACATGGGGCACCAACCCCGGCCAAGTGGTCAGTGTGCATGATAGCGTGCCTGCTCCAGAGAGCATGACCGACCCGATAGAGCGCCACTCGGCTGAGCGTGCCTTAAAGTACATGGGGCTGACGGCAGGCCAAGCCATTACAGATATCCGCATCGATAAAGTCTTTATTGGCTCTTGCACCAACTCACGGATTGAAGACATGCGCGCAGCCGCCGCTGTCGCCAAAGGACGACGCGTGGCAGAGGGTGTACATGCCATGGTGGTGCCGGGCTCCGAGCAAGTACGCGCCCAAGCAGAGCAAGAAGGGCTGGATGTGATTTTCCGCGAAGCGGGCTTTGAGTGGCGCTTGCCCGGCTGCTCGATGTGTTTGGCAATGAACAACGATCGCTTAGGTCCCAAAGAGCGCTGTGCATCCACCAGCAACCGTAACTTTGAAGGCCGCCAAGGCCGTGAAGGCCGTACCCACTTGGTCAGCCCTGCAATGGCCGCCGCCGCTGCTATTGCCGGTCATTTTATTGACGTTAACCAATTATAAGGAGGCCTTATGTCAGGCATACACACTCATACCGGCATTGTTGCCCCATTGGATGCGGCGAACGTCGATACCGATGCGATCATCCCTAAACAATTTTTGCAAAAAGTCACCCGTACTGGCTTTGGTCAGCACCTGTTTCACGATTGGCGCTTTTTAGACGATGCGGGTAAACAGCCAAACCCAGAGTTTGTGCTCAATCAAGCGCGCTACCAAGGGGCGAGCGTGTTACTCACTCGCGAAAACTTTGGCTGTGGCTCGTCACGCGAACATGCTCCTTGGGCACTGGATGATTACGGCTTTAAAGTGATTATCGCCCCCAGTTTTGCCGATATTTTCTATGGCAACTGCATTAATAACCAAATGGTGCCGGTGACCCTTGAAGAAGGCCAAATCGATGCTTTATTTACGTATGTGGCCGAAAATGAAGGCGCGACGGTAACGCTAGATTTGCCCGCCCAAACCATCCGTGCCGGTGAACACTGCTTTAGCTTCCAGATGGATGATTTTCGCCGTCATTGCTTGTTGGAAGGATTAGATAGCATTGGCCTCACGCTTCAGCACGACGCTGAGATCTCGCGCTTTGAGCAAAACATTCCCGCCTTTTTGGCATAACACAACGCTTTAACCACTAAAACGCTGCTTGAGCAGCGTTTTTTTATGGCCATGAAAGCAAACATGGCGCAAGCTGGTCTAGGATATAAACAAGATACGCTCGCGATTGAGGAAGCGGTATGCGAACACGGATCACGCTCATTTTTTGGTTACTCGTTGCTTTTCCAGCCTTGGCCGCCCCGAAAGCCGATTATTGGGCAATGTGGGATACGCACAACCCCGCCAGCCAAGCCACATTTACTCATCACAGCTGGCAAGTATTACTCGATAAGTATTTACAGCCTCAAGGACAGCACACCTTATTTAACTACGCAGCCGTCACCGAGGCCGATAAAGCGACTCTCGATCATTACATTGGCATGCTCACCGCGCGCGACCCGCGCACCCTGACCAAAGACGAACAATACGCGTACTGGGTTAATCTCTACAATTCAGTCACCGTAAAGCTCATTTTGGACGCGTATCCTGTCCGTTCAATCACCAAACTCGGTGGCCTGTTTAGCTTTGGACCTTGGGATGATGAGGTGGTCACGGTGGCAGGTGAACCCCTTACCTTGAATGATATTGAGCACCGCATTCTGCGCCCGCTATGGCAAGATCCGCGTACCCACTATGCGGTCAATTGTGCCAGCCTTGGCTGTCCGAACCTACAGCCACAAGCCTTTCAAGCCGACACCTTGGAGGCACAATTAGAACAAGCCGCCTACACCTTTATCAACAGTGATAAAGGCGTCAGTCAGCAAGGCGAACAATGGCAGCTTTCTTCTATCTATGAGTGGTTTAAGGCCGATTTTGGCGGCAGTGAACAAGGGGTGATCGCCCATATCAATCAATACCGCGATATCAAGCTTCCCGAGGATGCACGCTTAGACTATGACTACGACTGGGCGCTTAACCGAACCGCTGACTAAAAGGCTTGGTTAACCCTAAGCCAATCAGTACAATGGCGTGGTACTCATTGGGGAGCCTCTTGGCTGAGATTGCGCGCCGCGCTAAACCCATCGAACCTGATCCAGCTAACACTGGCGTAGGGATTGAGACTTGATGATGTCATCAACCAGCCTCAACACCCACGCCCAACTTAGGAGCGTGCTGTGAAAGTCATTACGTCTGTTTTAACCGTACTTTCTTTGTCTCTGTTATCGCTTGGCGCCCGCGCCGCTGACCCGCTGACTATTTATACCTACGACTCATTTATCGCCGAGTGGGGCGCAGGGCCAAAAATCAAAACCGCCTTCGAAAAACGCTGTAACTGTGAGGTCGAGTTTGTGTCCCTTGAAGACGGCGCAGCCTTGCTCAACCGCATGCGGATTGAAGGCAGTACCACCAGCGCCGATATCGTGCTGGGTATGGACACCAATTTAATGAAAGAAGCGGAGCGGAGCGGCATTGTCGCCGAGCACGCAGTGAATACGGAGCGCCTACAGGTACCCGGCGGTTGGGATAATCCCTACTTTATCCCCTATGATTACGGCTACTTTGCCTTCGTGTATGACACCACGCGCCTGCTCGATCCGCCCAAGAGCTTGAAAGCCTTGATTGAAGATCGTGATGACATCAGTGTGATTTACCAAGATCCCCGTGTCTCCACCGTTGGCCAAGGCTTAATGCTGTGGATCCAGAAAGTATACGGCGATCAAAGTCAGCAAGCATGGCGTGATCTCGCGGAGAATACCATTACCGTGACCAAAGGCTGGACCGAGGCGTACAATATGTTTCTGAACAAGGAAGCAGACATGGTGCTCTCTTACACCACATCACCGGCTTACCATTTGGTTGCCGATGATGATGACCGCTTTGCCGCCGCGACGTTTGAAGAAGGCCATTATATGCAGATTGAAGTGGCCGCGAAATCAGCCTACACCGACCAGCCAGAACTGGCGGATGCGTTTTTGCAGTTTATGATTAGCGATGAAGCGCAGTCGATCATTCCCCTTACGCAATGGATGTATCCTGTTACTGATATCACGTTACCAGATGCCTTCTATACCTTGAATAAACCCGAGAAGAGTCTGCTTTATCAACCCGATGAAGTGATGGGCAACCGTCAACAATGGGTGCGTGACTGGCAAACAGCGTTGGTTGAATAGTCGTCATGCTCAATCCTTCACGCACCTGGCCGGGCAGTCTCGCGGCCAGTCTCGTCGTGCTTTTAATTGGCAGCGCCCTATGGGCGCTGTTCTCTCACAGCCAAGATCTTAACCTTGAGGCACTATGGCAAGATGCCTACCTTCGTCACGTCACCGTATTTAGCTTCAAGCAAGCCACTTTATCAGTGATCCTCAGCGTGGGATTAGCGATTCCTGTTGCCCACGCCCTGTCGCGTCGCGAGTTTGCCGGTAAACGTTGGTTGTTGAAACTGTTTGCCATGACCTTAGTGCTGCCTGTGCTGATCGGGGTATTTGGCTTGGTGGCCATTTTTGGTCGCAGCGGCTTGATCGCCGACACCCTACAACATTTTGATCTTTCCATGCCGTTTTCCATTTATGGATTGAGCGGCATTTTGCTGGCACACGTGTTTTTCAACTTACCATTTTCCGCCCAGATCATGGTGCAAGCGCTCGAGGGGATCCCCGCCGATCAACGCCGCTTAGCGACGCAATTAGGTTTAGGTGGCTGGCAGCGTTTTCGTCACCTTGAATGGCCTTATCTTCGCCAAAGTTTGCCCCATATCGTCGGACTGGTGTTTATGCTCTGCTTTACCAGTTTTGCTACCGTCATGGCGCTTGGCGGCGGCCCTAAAGCCACCACCATAGAGCTGGCCATTTACCAAGCCATTCGCTTTGACTTTGACTTGCAAACCGGCGCGGCATTGGCGCTATGGCAGATGATGCTGTGCGGCACGATTGCGTTTGTGGTGCAAACATTCACACGCGCGGTGCCGAATACACCCAGTGAAGTATTACCGTTGCCGCATGCCCTCGATAGCCGAGCGGCGAAATGCTGGGATCTGCTCTGGATAACCTTGGTCTTGCTTCTCGTATTGCCGCCACTGGGTGTGGTGCTGTATCGCGGGCTCAACCCAAGTGCGCTCACTGTCCTTGCCGATACAGCGTTATGGCAAGCCACCATGCACTCATTATGGGTGGCCACCGGCGCGACCGCTATCGCATTTGTGTTGGCAATTGCGGTGATCTTAGCCAGCCGTCACTGGCGGTTTCATGGTCAAAAAAGGCGAGCCGATGGTATTGAGACGCTAGGAGCCATGATTCTGGTAGTGCCCAGTATCGTATTAAGTACAGGACTGTTTTTGCTGTTTCGCCAATTTAGCGATGTCTTTAGCCTCGCCTTGTGGTTGGTGATGGGAGTCAATGCCCTGATGGCGTTACCTTACTTGATTAAGGTGCTCAGTGCCCCCGCCTATCAAGTGGCGCAATCTTATCATGCACTCTGTGCCACCTTAGGCGTGCGTGGGATCACTCGCTTGCGCTTAATTGAATGGCAGTGCTTACGCCGCCCAATAGCACGTGGCCTCGCGGTCAGCTTTGTCCTCTCGATGGGCGATCTCAGCGCCATCTCTTTATTTGGTAGCCAACACTTTCAAACACTGCCTTTGTATCTATTTCGTCTGATGGGCAGTTATCAAATGGATGCGGGCGCCGCGGCGGCCATGCTGTTATTAGCGACCAGTTTAGGCAGCTACGCTCTGATCATCCGCCTCGTCCAATGGAGACACGCATGCTAACCCTTTCCAATATCACGTATCGCTACCAGCAAGCGTGGATGCACTTCGACGCTCACATCGCGCCGGGAGAGATTGTTGCTGTACTCGGCCCAAGTGGCGCCGGGAAAAGTACCTTACTCTCTCTGATTGCAGGATTGATTGCTCCTGATAGTGGCGAGATTTTGATTGCAGGTAAGCCAGTCACTACCGCGCCGGCTCACCAGCGCCCACTCTCCATCCTGTTTCAAGAGCATAATGTCTTCACCCACTTATCGGTGTTTGACAACATGGCGATTGGACTTTCGCCCTCACTCAAGCTCAGTCACGCACAAAAAGAGAGCGTGAGAAGCGCCGCGGACGCTGTGGGGCTGACACCTTATTTAGATCGTTTACCCGGCGCATTGTCCGGCGGGCAGCGCCAGCGGATTGCACTCGGACGAAGTATTGCGCGTCAACAGCCTCTGTTATTACTTGATGAGCCTTTTTCAGCCCTTGACCCTGCGTTGAAAAAAGACATGTTAGCCTTAGTGAAACGGACCGCCCACGCGCAAGGTACAACCGTTTTGATGGTGACCCATCACCCCGACGATGCGAAAGCCATTGCCTCTCGTTTTCTTTACGTCGATGAGGGACAGGTTGCCTTATCTCGCCCCGTGTCGGATCTGAATGCGCCTCCACCGGCCATGCATCGTTACATGGGCATGATGGAATCCCCCTAATAGATGGCGCCTCCTCGATTGGCTTCTATACTGACAACAGGAATAGACCCTTTTCAGGAGGCGCTTTGTGCCCGCCAGTAGCATTCAGATACTCGACTCTATCGTCGATTTCACAGCCAAAACTGAAGTTGATGCGATTACCAAGAGCCTACTGACGTCGATCCTTGAGTTAACGCCTATCAGTGAAGTGGTGTTACTTGATTACTGCTCTGGACTGAATCCCCCTTTCACGGTGCTGGGTACCAATGACAACAGCGCCTTTCAGCAAGAAAATATCGAACAAGTGGATGCACTTCTGGAAGACTGCCTCGAGAGCCAAGAGGTCACCATGCATCAGGCTTACGATCACACCTTGGTTGCAGTCCCTATCTATTACGAAAAAGACGAGGACATTCGCGGTGTCTTATGTGGCCGCGCCGAGCAATTAAACGAGGAACAGCTCGCTATGGTGTCTGGCCTCATTCACATCTATGAGAACTATCAACAAATCATTATGGCCAGCGAGCGAGACAGCTTCACCGGCCTATTCAATCGCAAGGTACTGACCAAAAAATTAGACCTGATTAGTGATCGCTTAGCGCAAGCGCCCGCGGCGATCGACAGCGACTTGGATCAGGCGAGTTATCCTTGGATTTGTATTTTTGATGTCGACCATTTCAAGCAAATTAATGATAACTTTGGCCATGTATTTGGCGATGAAGTCATTTTGTTGCTCGCGTCTTTAATGCGACAAACTTTTTCTGTCGAAGACACCCTGTTTCGCTACGGCGGGGATGAATTTATGGTGTTACTTCATCCTTGCACACGCGCCATGGCCGAACAAAAAGCCAATACCTTTATTGCCAATGTCAACGCGCGCGACTTTGGCGCGGCGGAAACCGTGACCATTTCCATGGGCGCAACGCGTATCGATAAAGCGCATCAGAGCACCAGTACCTTATTGGGTAATGCGGATCAGGCGCTTTATCACGCCAAGCAAAACGGTCGCAATCAAGTGGCTTTCTACGAAAGATTGCTGGAAAGCGGGATCATCAAAACCTTTATTGCCGCCGACGATGTCGAGCTGTTTTAACTGTAGAAAAACACGGCGGCTGAGCCGCCGGCTCGGTTAAAGGTTTTCTTCGGCAAACTCAGCAAGACGACTGCGTACTACCCCATTGAGGTATACGCACGCACTGCCCTCGAAATTTTTAAATCGCTCGACAATGTAAGTCAGCCCTGAGGTGACCGGCGTGAGGTAGGGGGAGTCAATTTGCGCTAAGTTGCCTGAGCAAACCAGCTTAGTCCCTTCACCACAGCGGGTGATAATGGTCTTCAGTTGCGAGGCAGTCAGGTTCTGACACTCATCCAAGATCACAAACGCATTTTGAATCGAGCGACCACGCATAAAGTTAATCGACTTAAACTGTAAGTTGGCTTTCTCCATGATGTAACGCATCGAACCATCCGTGCATTCATCATTCATGTGCAGCGCTTCTAACRTATCGGTCACCGCACCCAGCCAAGGCAGCATTTTTTCCTCTTCCGTGCCCGGCAAATAACCGATCGATTCACCAATATCTGGGGTGTTGCGGGTAACGATGATCTTGTCATACATTCCCTTTTCCACCACCTGTTCTAGCGCGGCGGCCATCGCCAGAATGGTTTTCCCGCACCCTGCCGGCCCGGTCAAAATGGTTAGATCAATGGTCGGGTCCAGTAACGCGTCCATCGCCATGCCTTGGTAGATATTTTTCGGCTTTACATCCCAAGCACTGCGGTGCATCAGTCGCTCGCGACTAAGGTCTTTAATGATCGCTTTTTCACCATTGATGGCTTGAATACGTGCCGCGAAATCGTCGCTTTCATCCAACAAGTACTGGTTAACGAACGGCGTTTCCAATAATTCAGACGGTAAGGTGTGGAGGGTATCTGAGCCATACGCTTGGCTATCACATTCCCCGACTTTGTCCCAAAAACTGCCCTCAAAGGTATGAAACCCTTTGGTCAGCAATCGCACATCGTCAATCAATTGATCCGTGCGATAGTCTTCCACATACATCACTCCCGCGCCTTTAGCGCGCAGTCGCATATTAATATCTTTGGTCACCAATACGACTTTGCGTGGTGAGCGTTTGGTTTGTAGATATAGCACCGCATTTAAAATTCGGTTATCGCCAGCCTTGTCAGCAAAGGCGTGTACCGTTTCTTTAATTTCAAAGTCGGCCAGTATCGAAACGGTGCCCGTCGCATCCCCTTTACCGACGGCAATACCCTCGCCGATTTCATCGGGAGTTGCTTCTTTAAAGATATCTTCCAACGCTCGAATCGCGACACGCGCATCTCGTGAGACATCACGCTTGCTGTCTTTGATGCGGTCAAGCTCTTCGAGGACGGTCATGGGGATCACAACATCGTGTTCTTGGAAGGAGTAAATAGCGAAGGGTTCGTGGAGGAGAATATTGGTATCCAATACAAACAGCTTCCGGTCGGCGTCGCCCATAGGCACCTCCTGTGTCGGCAGTTCACTGTCGGTGACAGCGCTTAAGTTAAGCGTAGACCTGGCATTGGGAATTCCCAATCTATTTCGCTGCGCCACGTCACGCTTTTATCTTTGCCGCGTGATAATGACGTTTGTGTGTCAGCGTGACCTTTGCGGGGATTCATTGAGTTTCATCGTGACGCTCCTCACAAGTTCGAGTACTATTGGCGGCCAATTTTTTCAGTGCCACACTGAATAGCACAGTATTTAAACGGCGCCGCTGTCGCGGGGCTGCGTCTTCGACAATCGAGTTAATTCAGAGGTTTTCCCCTATGTCATTTGCGCTTGGACAACGTTGGATCAGTGATACGGAGCATGATCTAGGACTGGGCACCGTGGTGTCTGTTGACGGCCGTACCGTGACCCTAATGTTTCCTGCTAGTGATGAAACACGGCTGTATGCCAGCCACGATGCACCCGTTACCCGAGTGATGTTCAACCCGGGCGATGAGGTGGAAAGCCATGAAGGCTGGACCATGACAGTCTCGCGTGTTGAGGAAAACGACGGGGTATTAACCTATATCGGTGCGCGCAATGATACCGGCGAAGACGAGGTGTCTCTGCGCGAAATCTTGCTCAGTCACCAGATTCGTTTTAACAAACCGCAAGACAAGCTGTTTGCTGGCCAACTTGATCGCATGGATCGTTTTGCCCTGCGTTATCGTGCGCTAACCAATCAACACCAGCAACTGCGCAGCCCATTACGCGGTTTAACCGGCATGCGTGCTGGTCTGATCCCTCATCAGCTTTACATTGCTCATGAAGTCGGTCGCCGTCATGCGCCACGCGTATTGCTTGCCGATGAAGTCGGCTTGGGTAAAACCATTGAAGCGGGCATGATTATCCACCAGCAGGTGCTGGCAGGTCGCGCAGAGCGAGTCTTGATTGTGGTGCCCGAAACCTTGCAGCACCAATGGTTGGTCGAGATGATGCGCCGCTTTAATCTGCACTTCTCGATTTTTGACGAAGAGCGCTGTGTTGAGGCCCTAGCGGATGCCTACAACCCCTTTGATACCCAACAGTTGGTCCTGTGTTCGCTGGAGTTTTTGCGTAAAAATCGCCGTCGTGTCGAACAAGTCTGTGAAACCCACTGGGATCTGCTAGTGGTCGATGAGGCGCATCACCTGTCATGGGCACCGGATTCCCCCAGCCGCGAATACCAAATCATTGAGAGCATCGCCGAACATACACCGGGCGTGTTGCTACTCACTGCCACACCGGAGCAACTTGGCCAACAAAGCCACTTTGCCCGCCTGCGTCTGCTCGACCCAGATCGCTTCTACGATTACGACGCCTTTGTGGAAGAGGCAGCGCAATACGCGCCAGTAGCAGAAGCGGTTGAAGCTTTGCTTGCCGATGCGCCCCTGAGTGATGCTGCACAACATAGCATCCGCATCTTGCTCCAAAGCGGCGATTTGGAGCAGCGCTTGGCCCTCATCCACAGTGATGATGAGTCGACTCAGCACGATGCTCGCCAACAGTTAATTGACGATCTCATGGACCGCCACGGGACCGGCCGTGTTCTCTTCCGTAATACTCGTGCAGCAATCAGTGGCTTTCCAACCAGAAAGCTGCACATGCATGCACTTGCTTTACCCAAACAGTATCAAACGGCCATGCGCGTTGCCGAGATGATGGGCGGCCGTCTCGCGGGGGAACAAAAGGCGGTACAAAACCTCTATCCTGAAGATATTTATCAACAGTTCGAAGGCGACAGTGCCAGCTGGTGGGGCTTTGATCCGCGCATCGATTGGTTACTCGATTACCTGAAAACGCACCGTAACGATAAAGTCCTGATCATTTGTTCACGGGCGCAAACCGCCTTGACCTTAGAGCAGGCGCTGCGTGAGCGCGAAGGGATCCGTGGCACTGTGTTCCACGAAGGCATGTCGATTGTCGAGCGAGACAAAGCCGCGGCTTACTTTGCCCAAGAGGAAGGGGGCGCGCAGGTGTTGATCTGCTCGGAGATCGGCTCAGAAGGCCGGAACTTCCAGTTTGCGCATCAGTTGGTGATGTTCGACTTACCCATGAACCCAGACCTTTTGGAGCAGCGTATCGGTCGTCTTGACCGTATCGGCCAGCAACAAGATATTGCCATTCACGTCCCCTATCTTGAAGGCACCGCGCAAACTATTTTGGCACGCTGGTATCACGAAGGTCTCGACGCGTTTGAAGATACCTGCCCAACCGGTCGTGCGGTGTTCGAGCAATACGGCGAGACCTTACTCACCCTGCTGGCCGCGAACCAACAAGACGACGCCCTCAGCACGCTGATCGAAGACAGCGCTGCCATGAACCAGCGCCTCAAAGCGGAAATGGAGCAAGGTCGCGATAAACTGTTAGAAATGCATTCACATGGTGGGGACGCGGCGAAACAGTTAGCGCAGACGATTGCCGACCAAGATGGCGATACCGGCTTGGTCACCTTTACCTTGGGACTATTTGATACCATCGGCGTCAACCAAGATGACAAAGGGGAAAATGCGCTGGTAGTCACACCATCAGAACATATGATGGTTCCGAGTTATCCGGGTCTCCCCACCGATGGCTGTACCATCACCTTTGATCGCGATACGGCGCTCAGTCGCGAAGACGTCCAGTTTGTCTCGTGGGAGCACCCTATCGTGCGTGGCGGTATCGACTTGCTACTGAGCGAAAACATCGGCACCACTGCAGTCTCTTTGCTCAAAAACAAAGCGCTGCCGGTGGGCACCTTGTTCCTCGAACTCATCTATGTGGTGGATGCCCAAGCGCCGAAATCAAGCGGGATTCATCGCTTCTTACCGCAAACGCCGGTACGTGTCTTGCTGGATGCGAATGGCAACGATTTATCCGCCAATGTGGAGTTTGAGGGTTTCCATCGCCAGTTAAGCCCCGTCAATCGCCATTTGGGCAGCAAAATGGTTAACTCGGTACAAAGCCAAGTTCACCGCTTGATTGAAAAAAGTGAGCCTTTAGCTGAAAAAGCACTGGGGGAGATTCAAACCCGTGCTCACCAAGAAATGGAAAGCGAGCTGACCCAAGCCTTGGCGCGTTTAGAGGCACTCAAAACCGTCAACCCCAATATCCGTGATGCCTTGGCTTGATATTCTCTATCAAGATGCGGATTTGGTGGTGATCAATAAACCCAGCGGTTTACTGGCCAACCCTGGCCGCGATCCGGCCCACTACGATAGTGCGTGGTCACGGGTGAAAGACGCCTTTCCCGCAGCGGAGCTGGTCCATCGCTTAGATATGTCGACGTCTGGTGTGATGGCCTTTGCCGCCCACAAAGAGGCTGAGCGAAACCTTAAGGCCCAGTTCCGAGATCGTATTCCAACCAAACTTTACTACGCCGAAGTCTGGGGACATCCTGCTGATCATGAAGGGCACATTGATTTGCCGCTGATTTGTGATTGGCCTAACCGCCCGCGCCAAAAGGTCTGCTTTGAGCATGGGAAACCATCGCAGACACACTATCGCTGTTTACACACCTACCCTAAGACCAGTTTGATGGCCTTGTACCCGCTGACAGGGCGCTCGCACCAGCTTCGTGTGCACATGCAATCGTTGGGACATAGCATCGTTGGCGATGAGTTTTACGCCTCTCCAGAGGCACTCGACTATGCCTCTCGCCTTCATTTGCACGCGGCCGAGCTGAGTTTATTACACCCAACAACCGACGACGTCATGCATTTTCACGCCCCCTGTGAGTTTTATACCACGATGCCCACTAATCGACTTGCCGATGAGTATAAGCTGGCCTCACCCAGCGCGACCTAGCCCCCCCGAATTGCCCTCGCGTTCGCTGAAACGATTGCACAATGTGACGATATTTCGCACCCTAGAGCCATGGATTGAGACACGGAGATCAACATGGCTCAGCGTACCCCCGTCAATATCGTCTTTCTCGACCGTAACACCATTCCAGCCCATATTGTGCTGCCCACACCTCACTCACCCCATCACTGGCAAGCCTATGGTGAAACACAGCCTGATGAGGTCGTGTCGCGTTTGCAAAAGGCCGAGGTCGCCATCACCAATAAAGTGGTTATCGATGAGACGGTGCTCGCCGCCTGTCCTAACCTCAAACTGATTGCGGTGGCCGCCACTGGGGTGAACAATGTCGACTTAGCCGCGTGCCAAGCGCGTGGAGTGCAAGTGTGTAACGTCCAAGGTTATGCCACTCAATCGGTACCTGAACACGTCATCGCCCTGATCTTTGCACTTAAACGTCAATTGCTCGGCTACCACCTCGACGTCCAACATGGCGCATGGCAACAGCATGGT